>CAJQLI010000239.1 GCA_905479125.1 uncultured Alphaproteobacteria bacterium
CCGTACTCAAGGCAGCAATCTGCGCCTGCTGCGCTTCAAATACGGCGCGATATTCGGGCGGCAGGACGCTTAGGTCGAGATTGCTTATGGCGGCTGTCATGGCTTGGATATAGCGCCAAATCAGCGGCTTGTGGTCATTGAGACACCCCCTGAATCATTCCGTCGCAACCGGCGCATGGACCCGCCGGCCATAGACCCGACGGTCGCGGTAGGGACGGTCGTTTCCGACCGCCCCCCGCACAGATCCGTACGTGCGGAATTCCCGCATACGGCTCCTACCGCGGGTGCTTGACGAGAAAGCGCTGCTCCGGCCACGGATGGAGGACGTTTGCCCATGGCAGGTGTGCTGCGACGATAGCGTTCATACGCCGCCATGTGAGACTTGTGCGCTGGCTTCGTCGCCGAAGGCTCAGATACCAGCGGACCTTCGCATGATGGCGAACAGCGCGCACCGCCGCGATGTTGGTCGGTACGGAAAAGTAAGCATAGTGCCCCTTCAGAACCGAGGCCAACCAGCGACCTTGCTTGTCGATGGGTGCGTGACGGAGCCGCCGCAGCCCCTCAACGATCCGCCCCACAGCCGTCCATTTGCTTCTACGCCGGGTCTTTCGCACAAGCTGGAAATGGCCGCTCCCGCGTTTACGCCCACAGATGTGCGTGAACCCCAGGAAGTCGAACGTTTCCGGGCGGCCGAGGCGGGCGCGCTGTCGGTCCCTGGCCACGAAGCGGCCAAAAGCGATCAGTCGCGTCTTGTCGGCGTTAAGCGAAAGCCCGAAGCGGGCGAGCCGTGCTTTGAGATCGTCAAGAAACCGGCGAGCGTCGCCTTCGTACTGGAACCCGACGATGGTGTCGTCCGCATAACGTACGATCACCACGTCGCCAGCAATGCGCCGCCGCCAGGCATGGGCCCAAAGATCGTAGACATAGTGGAGGTAGATGTTCGCCAGGAGCGGCGAGATCACCGCGCCTTGCGGCGTCCCCTCTTCCGTCGCGATCTTCAGTCCGTTCTCCATCACGCCCGCCTTCAGCCATTTGGCTATCAAGCGGACAACCCTCGGGTCGCCGATGCGATGTTCGACGAACTTGATCAACCAGTCATGGTTGATCGTGTCGAAGAACGATCGGATATCGGCGTCGAGGACCCATCGGACGTTGCGTCCCTTGATCCCGAACGCGAGCGCATCCAGAGCATCATGCTGGCTGCGCCACGGCCGGAACCCGTAGCTGAAACCCAGGAACTCCGCCTCATAGATCGGCGTCAAAATCAACACCATGGCCGCCTGGACGATCTTGTCTTCCATGGCGGCCACGCCAAGCGGCCGTTTGTCACCGTTTGCCTTGGAGATGTAGCTCCGCCGCGAGGGCGACGCTCGGTAAGCGCCTCGATGCAGCCGACCATGGAGATCGATGAGGCGAACCTCTCGATCCCTGTCATAGTCGGCCCACGTCATTCCATCGACGCCAGCCGCGGCGCGCCTCTTCAATAAGAAGAAGGCGTGCCGCAGGACATCGACCGTGACGTGGTGCATCAGGGCGGTCAGCTTCTCTTGCTTGTTCCTGTTGACCGCTTCTCGTATGCGGGTCTGCGCATGTGACACGGCTGACCGGCTCTGCGTCCGGACCGTGGTTTGCTCGCCCGCATTTCCCGCGGTCCCGCGCCTTCCCTCCACTGGCTCCGCCGCGACGGTCGTCGCTTTGTTCACCAGCTTCGCAGGTACTATGCACGAGTCCGACTTCTCTGCGCCGTGCGTCATGGGCTTCGGCCTCCGGCCTTCCCCATGCGGCCCTCAGCCCGGCTGGCCGGGGCGACGCAGAGATCTCTCGGTTCCCGCACAGAAGGTGTACGCACATGCCAGGGTCTAACGACGACGCGGAGCCCGAACGTCGCTTGCATAGCACGACGAACGATGTTGCCTTCTGCCGACTGGAGAGCATCGGCGCTCCGATTGTGAAGTCTTACGCCGCTCAATGGCTGGCCTATGCGCGCCCCTGTCAACGCTTCGCACGCCGCCTCGCGACGACGCCCGCATGACCCGGGGGCGATGTGGATCGCTACTCCTTCATCGTAAGGGACTTTCACCCTCTACCTCCTGCCGGTTTATACCGACGCACCCAATCAATGCCTTCAAACAGCGCCTCAAATTGAGCCTTCGAGAGCCGCATTACGCCGTCGTTTATAGCCGGCCAGGCGAACTTGCCCAACTCCAGCCGCTTGTAGGTCAACACCAGCCCGCTGCCATCCCAGACCAGGATCTTGATCCGGTCGGCACGCTTGGCGCGAAAGACCACGATAATCCCGGAATGGGCCTTCAGCCCGAGTTCCTTCTCGATATAGGCCGCCAGACCGTCATGGCCTTTGCGGAAATCCACGGGCTTCGTCGCGATCACGATCTTGATTGCTTGGGAGGGAACGATCACCGGGCCAGGCGCAGTGCAGCCGCAATTTGGGCAATCCGAGTGGCCGAGGTGTCGGCGCCAAGGCGAACGGTGACGCCATCGGCTTCGATCTCAATCGGCACTGATTGACCCGTTGCT
>CAJQLI010000240.1 GCA_905479125.1 uncultured Alphaproteobacteria bacterium
GCGCTAATTTAGCTTAGTCCCACCAAGGGTGAAATGGCACACTTGCACACCGGGCAGCCAAACCGGCTTGACGCCCGCGGGTATTGCCGCCACTGAACATTCATGAACCGCGAAACTCATAAACGTGTCTGGCTTATTGCCGGCCCCATCATCATATCCAACATCTCGGTGCCGATGCTCGGTGCTGTGGACACGGCTGTCATGGGCCATCTGCCGGACCCGAAATATCTCGGCGGCGTGGCCATCGGCGCCATGGTGTTTACGTTTATATACTGGGGGTTCGGCTTTCTGCGGATGGGGACGGGCGGGCTGACTGCCCAGGCATTCGGCGCGCAGGACGCCGACGAAGTGCGCGCCTGTCTGGCCCGGGCGGCCGTCATCGGCATTCCGGCAGCGCTGATCCTGATTGTGCTCCAGCTTCCAATCGCGTCTGTGGCTTTTTCAATACTCGAGGCATCAGCGGAAGTTGAGACGCTGGCGCAGGAATACTTTTTTGTGCGTATCTGGGGTGCACCGGCCACGCTGATGAATTTTGCGTTGCTCGGCTGGTTTATCGGTTGCCAGAACACAAAGGCGGCACTGTGGCATCAGCTTTCGCTTAACGGCGTGAATATCGTCCTCGATCTTGTCTTTGTAGTCTGGTTCGGCTGGGGGGTGGCCGGTGTTGCTGCCGCGACCGCCATAGCCGACGCTGTGGCCGTTGTTATCGGACTTTTCCTGGCGCTTCCAATTCTCCGCGGACTAGGAGGCCAGTTCGTTCGTGCAAAAATTCTCGAGGCATCGAAGATCAAGCGCACGGTTGCACTGAACATCGATATTTTCATCCGCACAATCTGCCTTGTTTCTGCTTTCGCTTACTTTACGGCGCAAGGCGCTGCTTTCGGCAACGTCGTGCTGGCGGCAAATGCTGTGTTGCTGAACTTTCAGACGTTTATGGCCCATGCGCTGGACGGATTTGCTCATTCAGCAGAGGCTCTCGGTGGCGGGGCTATCGGGGCGAAGGATCGTAGAGCGTTTCGCGACGCTGTGCGGGTATCGGTGTTCTGGGGACTTGTGGTTGCTGTCGGGTTTTCACTCCTGTATCTGGTGGCCGGGCCAGTCATAATCGATGTTCTGACCGGCATAGAAACTGTCCGGGAGACGGGGCGTGATTTTCTTGTCTGGTCGGCGGTTATGCCGCTGATCGCGGTTTTTCCGTTCCTGCTGGACGGTATTTTCCTTGGTGCGACGCGCGGTGCGACGATGCGCAATGCGATGATCGTGTCGCTTATGATCTACGTGGCCTGCTGTTATTTCCTCGTGCCTTTATGGGGTAATGACGGGCTTTGGGCGTCGCTCACTATTTTTATGGGGGCGAGGGGGCTGACGCTTGGCGTCCGTTATCCGGCTCTCGTGAAATCAGTCGGTCAGAAGAAATGACAAAAGGCGTCCCTCGTATGGACTTTAGAACTTCTCCACGATAGGAAAGTTAGGCAATTGTTGGAGAATAAGATGACGCTTTCTGGGGTAAAAAAAGCGACTGTTGCGCTCTTGATACCTCTAATGGTTCTGACGGCGGGAGAAGCATGGGCGGATCGCGCTTCTTCGGATCGTTCCGGTGATTACGTTTCGCTTCTGATGATTGGTAGCCTCTCGACCGTTAGTGGTACGTCGTCGAGTTCAGGAGTTCTTCTCCTGAGAAATGACGCCGATTTGGTCGGTGCCGTGGGGCTGACGGTTGGATACAACTGGGCGAAAAAGGGCCTGCCTATCAGGTCGGAGATCGAATACCACTATCGCGCACGGTTCGACTTTGACAGCCGGGTTTTGCATTCTGCCGGCTATGAAAATCAGCTCTCGTCCCATGCCCTGATCGTCAATGCGTATTACGATTACCAGATGAATGATCGTTGGGCGTTATTCGTCGGCGGGGGGCTCGGTTGGGCGCAGAACGTGTCGGAGGTCTTGCGCGTCCCGTTGATCGGAGGCCAGAGATCCGAGTTGACCAACCGGACCAATAACCTGAGCTGGAACGCAGCGCTCGGTGCTATCTGGTCATTTTCCCGGAACTGGGACGCAGAATTTCGCTATCGCTACATTGACCTTGGTGAAGTTGAAAGTGGGCCTCATATTGATGGCCAGACGATCAAGGCAGAAAGCTATAACTCGCACGATTTAATTTTAGGTATTACGTATCGTTTCTGACCTCAGGGAGAGCCGAAGATGACTGATAACCCACATGATGCTGAAGATATCGCGGTTTATGAAAAACAAGGCTTCGGCAACCGGATTGGTTTCGGCAAAAAACCGGCCCTGTTGATCATCGATTTCATCAACGGCTTCAATGATCCTGACGCCTTTGGCGGGGGCAATATCCAGGATGCCATCGACAACACGGCAGAATTGCTGGCCGTGGCCAGACATATGGATATGCCTATTGTATTCACGAGCCATGTTTATGCAGAAGACGGCAGTGAAGACGGGGTGTTCAATCTCAAATCGCCCGGCCTTGCAAAACTCAAGCGCGGCTCACACGAGACCAAGGTGGTTGACGAACTGGAGCCGCGGCCCGGCGAGCGGGTGCTCGAAAAACACTATCCGTCGGGGTTTTCAAATACTGACCTGACCGGCTGGCTTGCCCAACGGGGTATTGATACCGCGATTATTACCGGTTGCACCACATCGGGCTGTGTTCGGGCAACGGCGGTAGATGCCATGTCGAACGGGTTCCGCCCGATTGTGCCGCGTGAATGTTCCGGTGATCGTGCAAAGGGGCCGCATGAAGCCAATCTGTTTGATATCGACCAGAAATATGGCGACGTTATGTCACTGGAGGACGTAATGACGGAATTGGATAAACTGGCGCCTAGGCAGGCGAATATCGTGGACACTCAGGAGTAAGAAAAATGACAGATTCACTTGGATACCGGGCAAACTGGGGTGTCATTATCCCGTCGACCAACACATCGGTACAGCCGGAGTTCGACGATATGCGTCCGCGTGGCGTGACGAACCATACCGTCCGTATCTGGATTCCGGATGAGCCGGTGAATTCGGATGAAGAATTCAATGCGCTGATGGAAAACATCCGTAACGAGTTCGACAATGCGATTCTGAGGGTCATGACCTGCAATCCCGACTATATCGTGATGGGCATGTCGGCCGAAACGTTCTGGGATGGGCTGGCGGAATCGATCAAGCTGCGTCAGCGGGTCAAGGAGTTGTCCGGCATGGGCGTTGCGATGGGCTCCGACGCCTGTCAGGCCGCGCTCCGCTGCTATGGGGACATCAAGAAGATCTGCGTGCTGACGCCATACTGGCCGGTCGGCGACAAGAACGTTCGCAAGTTCTTCGAAGACTGCGGATTCGAGGTTCTGGCGATCAAGGGGCTCAAATGCGACAGCCCTGCGAATATCGCCCAGGTGACCGAAGCCCAGCTTCTTGATGGACTGGTTGAACTGAACGAGCATAACCCTGACGCGATCGTGCAGGTGGGGACGAACCTCGCCATGGCGCGCCTCGCGGGTGAAGCTGAAAAATGGCTTAAAAAGCCTGTTATGGCCATCAACACAGCAACCTACTGGTATGCGATGCGGGCCAACGGTTATGACGATATTATCGAAGGGTTCGGTTCGCTGCTGACGGATTTCCGCGAATTGCCGAAAAGCTACCTGGATACAGAAGCGGGCAGGAATGCGGTCGCTGCCTGACGGCGTATCTTACGGAATACAATTGAAACGGGCCCCTGTTTGGGGCCCGTTTTTTTGCGCGCGGGAAGGCAGCGTTAGCGGGTGTTCTTGCGATGCCAGTCGCGGGCACGGACCATGGCTTCGACACGCTGGTGGCGTAAAAGGCGTTCGCCCAGTATTCGTGCGGCTTCCGCGCTCCGGCGCACGCCATTATCGCGGGCAATCAGGAACCATTTATAGGCTTCAATCTGGTCGCGGCGCACGCCTTGTCCGTAATACAGCATTCGTCCCACATTGTACTGGGCAGGCGGGTCTCCGTTTTCGGCCAGCGCAAGCCAGTGACGGGCCGCTGACCCATAGAGTCCAACAGAATAAGCGGTGGAGCCGGTTTTAAAATTATCCCGGGCCGTGGCGGAGCCGGCGGTGGCGATAC
>CAJQLI010000241.1 GCA_905479125.1 uncultured Alphaproteobacteria bacterium
GATCATCACAACCTCGCCCGGCTGCATCGCGCCGCGACGTGTCAGCGCGATATACCCCGTCAGATAGGCGAGGCCCATCGCGGCGGCGGCATCGAACTCAACACCATCGGGCAGCGGAAACGCGAGTGCGGCAGGGCAAACAGCCTTTTCCGCCATGGCGCCATGAATGACATGGGCAATCACTCTGTCGCCAACCTTGTGACCGGTCACGTTCACGCCCACTGCGGCAACGATGCCGGCGGCATCCTTGCCCGGCGTGAACGGCGGCGGCGGATTGTTCTGATACTTGCCGTCCAGCGACAGCAGATCGGTAAAATTAATACCACAGGCCTTCACATCGACGACGATCTGGTCGTCACCCGGCACAGGGTCCGCGACCTCCTCGATGGACACGCTTCGGTTGGATGTATCGGTTATCACGACGGCACGCATGGCAGTCTCTCCCCTTTGTCGTTTTTTATTTGCAGGAAACCTTTTCGGTGACCGGTTCAGTCGTTCTCACCCTCCGGGAACATCGTTCCCTGATGCGGCGATAGCGGCAGGTCCTTCGCGGATCCTTCTTCCCGGATCCCGGCCAGGTTCTTCGCGAGCTTCTTCTTGTATTCAAGATCGGACTGACGCGCGATCTGGATACGCTGGGCCTGCGGAGAGCCGGCCCCATGCATGGACTCGGTAAGGTAACCGACCGCATTCCGCCCGAGCGTCATGTTTTCTATCAGGCGCAGTATACGCAGGCGGTCTTCCGCCGAAACCCCGGCACGGCCCTTCAGGAACTTCTTGAGCAGCGGCCCCGTTACCTCGCCGTTCAGGTCCTGCTCCGACGGCGCCGTCACCATAAGCCCGCCGGCCAGATCCTGTGCCAGGCGGGACAATTCATACGGAAAACGTGTGACGTTATGCTTGCACACATTGGCGAGCATATCGTTACACTGATAATTACCGGACTTGGTCTCGAACGATTCATGCGATGCGGCAATGCCGGACGAATAAATGGTTTCGTTCAGGTGGGTCATCTCCACCAGTTTGTCCTTGATGTGCGATGCATTCGGCACGCCGTTATAATCAGCGATTGTCGCCGCGGCCCCGATGATCACATCGCCGAGCCCGGTTTTACAGACGTATGAGCGCCGGTGATAGGACGTGAAGCGTTCAACCAGATCGGACGCGAATTCATATTCCCCGTCCATGAATATCCGGTCATAGGGCACGAAGACATCTTCGATGATGATCATCGCTTCCTGACCGCCGAACTGGGCATTGCCCTGATCGATCTCGCCGCCCTCCATCGAGCGCGTATCGCAGGATTGCCGACCATAGATGAAGGTCAGGCCCGGATCGTCCACCGGCACGGCACAGACAATTGCATAGTCCTTGTCGTTCTCGGTCAGCCGCATCGTCGGCATCACGACGACCCAGTGCGAATTAACACACCCGGTCTGGTGCGCCTTGGCACCGCGAATAACAACGCCGTCTGCGCGCCGTTCGACCACGTGAACGAACATGTCGGGGTCTTCCTGTTCGGAAGGCCCCTTGCTGCGATCGCCTTTCACGTCGGTCATGGCGCCACCGATAACCAGATTGGATTCCTGCATCTCGCCAATGAAACGTTTGAACCGCTGGTGATACTCGGTGCCGTTTTTCTCATCGATCTCGAATGTCACTGAATGGAGAGAATTCGTCGCATCCATGCCGACACAGCGCTGGAAGCACGTACCGGTCAGCTGACCCATCTTGCGCTGCATGCGGTTCTGCATCACCACGTCCTCGACGCTTTCGGTCACATGCAGGAAGCGGTTGACCCGCTTGCCGCAAATTGAGGACTCCGCGCTCGCCAGATCGGGATTTTCGTTGGCAAGGTCATATGACCGGGCCACCGCATTGACCGACGGGCGGATCATCGGATGATCGACCGGTTCGTCGACCAATTCACCGAACAGATAGACCTTCAGATTCCGGCCACGCAGGCTTTCGATATATTCAGCGCCCGACGTAATGGGATTCCCCGGTGTTCCAGGCCTTCCGGTCTCAGTCGGTGCAAGGCTGCCGTCGCCATCCATGGGCATAGTCTGTCTCCGCTCGGGTTTGTTCAGCTGCGCACAGGATAAGGCAGATCATTGTGCAGGGCAAAAGCGTGCATTGTGGAGCATTGGGCGATTTAGCGCTAAATTCCCGCAGGAAACGACTATCACGGAAAAAATGATGACCCACGGCGGACAGATCGGCGACATTACCTGGCATCGCGTCGTCGAGGCGGAAGGCCCCGAGTTCGACATCAGCTTTCTGCTGCCGGATGCCACACCCGAAGCTATCGACGCTCACCGCCCGTGGATGGAGCCCCGGTTTCTCGAACCCGGCACCAATAAACTGGTCATGACGACACAATCATATGTCCTGCGTGACCGCCACCATACGATCCTCGTGGATTCCTGTGTCGGCAACGACAAGGAGCGACGCTTCTATCCGCCATGGTCCGGGCTGTCGGGGACAAAATATCTCGACGGACTCGCTGCTATCGGGCTGTCGGTCGACGATATCGATTTCGTTATGTGCACCCACCTGCATGCCGACCATGTCGGCTGGAACACGAAACTGATCGACGGGCGCTGGGTGCCCACATTCCCGAATGCACGTTATGTGTTTGCCGAAACCGAATTCGGCTTCTGGTCAGACCTGAACAAAAAGGGCGCCAAGTATTCCGACGGCTGCATCAATGACAGCGTGCTGCCGGTGGTCGAGGCCGGCCAGGCGGATATCGTTGCCGACGATTACGCGTTCTCGGATGAAATATGGTTCGAACAGACACCGGGCCACACGCCGGGTCATGTCAGCATCGGGCTTAGATCAGCCGGGGCGAACGCGATTGTTTCCGGCGACGTGGTCCATACGCCCGTGCAGTGCCGCGAACCGGGCTGGAGCGCCGTCGGCTGCTCGGACCGGGTGCAATCTGCAGAGACCCGCCGCAGCTTCCTGGACCGGTATTGCGAGACCGACACCCTCGTCATGACCGGGCACTTCCCCTCACCATCCATCGGCCATATCTGCCGTCACGACGATGCATTCGATTTCGAGTTTGCCGATTAAGCGCGGTCCGGCCCGTCGTCAGGCCGTATACACTGTTGATTGCAAGGTTTGGGCGCCCAGTCATAAATAACGCGAATTTCCGGCCCATTAAGTGACACCAAATGCTGTCATAACGGTCCATTCGCGGGAAAAATGGGATATTCCCTGTAAATAGAGGCAAAGATAATTGCAGATATAAATTGCATTTATCTGCTAATGGCCCCATATCTTGCTCAAGGCTACGTGTGAAACCGTGGAATTAGCTTCGTTTTCGTGCATAGCCTGTCTCCGAATTCACATGAATTCGGCAGATGAGAAACCGCTGAGCAGTGTGCATGGCGGGCGATACATATTGATTGGATATATCTATGACTCAAGGAACCGTGAAATGGTTCAACCCTACAAAGGGTTTTGGCTTTATTGAACCTGATGGAGGCTCCAAGGATGCCTTCGTTCACATTTCCGCTGTGGAACGTGCAGGCCTCTCCGGCCTGAACGAAGGCCAGCGCGTCGAATACGAACTTCAGGAAGGCCGCGACGGAAAAGCGTCAGCGGAAAACCTGTCGGTCATCGACTAAAAATTCGTCTCACCTAGACGACTTTCGAGACCCGCCTTTGGCGGGTCTCTTTCGTTTGGGGCACATGACGTGTGTGCAGGCACTCCAATCAAGTTAATCCAGCCCTGCCCCGTCACTATCAAGAATTACACGGCCTCCGCCGCCGTCATCAATCCGCTTTGGCGGCCTCGACAAGCCGAAAAAGGCGTTCCGGGGTCGCGGGGATCTCCATGATTTCGATCCCGAGCGGGCTGAGCGCATCCGATATCGCATTCGCGATACAGGCCGGTGCACCAATGGTGCCGCCCTCGCCCAGCCCCCGGAACCCGCCGACCGTGCCGGGAAGCTCCGCTTCGACATGCACGACGTCAATAGACGGTATTTCCACCGCCGAAGGCACAACATAATCAACAAGACTGGCCGTCAGGACCTGGCCGGTTTTGTCGTGAATCACCTCTTCCATCAGAGCAACGCCGATACCCTGTGCGACACCGCCATGCGCCTGTCCGTCGGCGATCAGCGGATTGATAACCCGGCCGCAATCCTCGACGACAATATAGCGCTTGATTTCTACCTTGTAGGTTTCCGGATCGACCTCGATCAGGCACATGTGACTGGCGGATGTGGTTGTCCCGAAAAACGGGTCATAAACCTTGGTCGCTTCGAGATTATCGATCTCGTCACGCATGTCCTTCGGCACACGGCCCATATCGGAATACAGCGCCCGGGCAAGGTCGCGGATGGTCATTGACTTGTCCGTCCCCTTGACGCGGACATCGCCGTTCCCGGTTTCAATATCCTCAACCGCGGCTTCCAGCAGATGCCCGGCGACCCGGACGATTTTCTCGTGCACGGCCTTTGCCGCTAAAATCCCTGCCCCGCCACCGAATACAGCGCCCCGGCTCGCATAGGTGCCGGTGCCATGGCTAACCGATGCCGTATCACCCAGCACGATATCCACGTCTTCGACCTTTACGCCAAGTTCTTCTGCCACGACCTGCGCCAGGGTTGTTTCCATCCCCTGCCCCTGGCTGGCGAGACCAAAACTTGCGGTGACCGCACCGGTGGAATCGATCGCAACATTACAGGTTTCCGTACCGGTATTGATCGGCATGCCCGGTGCGACCGCGATACGCGACCCGACGCCGGTCAGTTCGGCATAACACGCGACGCCGATCCCGACCCACCGGCCATCGGCCCGGGCCGCCGCCTGTTCGCGGCGCAGCTCATCATAGCCGATGCCGTCGGCGGCCTCTCGCAGGCACGCCTGAAAAGCAGACTTGTCCCAGACCAGCCCCGATGCCGCCTTGTAGGGAAATTCGTCGTCATTCACGAGGTTCCGGCGACGGATTTCCGCCGGGTCCATGCCGATCTTGCGGGCCGCCATATCCAGCAGGCGGTCCATCACGAAGACCGAAATGGGCCGCCCGACACCGCGATAAGCGCCGGTCAGCGTCTTGTTGGTCGCGACCGCGCGAACCCGCGCCGCATAATTGGCTATCCGGTAGGGCCCCGGCAGGAAACTAACCACCTGAACGGGCTCTATCGTTGCCGTCCACGGGTAGATCGAATAGGCGCCGACATCGCCGATCACATCGGCTTTGACGCCCAGAATTCTGCCGTCCTCGGCGACCGCAATTTCCGCATCAACGATCTCGTCGAACGCATTGCCCGTCGTCATCAGGTCTTCCATCCGGTCGCTGACCCATTTGACCGGCTTGCCCAGATCGCGCGCAATGGCGCAGGCAACGATTTCTTCGGAATAGAGCGACGTCTTGCCGCCAAAGCCGCCCCCGACATCAGGTGCGATCACCCGTATACGCGGGCCCGGCAGGTCAAATATTTCCGACAGCTTGTCGCGGACGATGCCCGGTATCTGCGTCGTGCAATGAAGGGTCAGCGTCCGCGTACCCTTGTCGTATTCAGCGACCGATGCCCGGGCCTCGATGGTGACCGGCGTGGTGCGGGTAAAATGGAACCGCCCGCCGGCTGTTGCCGCGGCGTCTGCAAATGCTTCGGCAACCTCACCGCGCGCGAACTCCCGTGCGGCAAGAATGTTTGATTCCAGGTCATCGTGCAGTTTCGGCGCGTCGGGTTTCAGCGCCTCTTCCGGATCAACCAGGACCGCCAGGGATTCATACTCGAGCTCCACCAACGCCAGGGCATCCTCGGCGACGTAGCGGCTGATGGCGACAACAGCGACGACTGCTTCGCCGACGTAACGCACTTTATCCACGGCCAATGGCGGGATAAACGTCGCCTGATAGTTCTTCATGCGCGACGTCGCCTGATACGGATTGGCGAGCCGCGTGATATCAGCGCCGGTATAGACGGCAACAACACCCTCCATCGCCTGCGCGGCGCTGACATCCACATTCGTGATCAGCGCATGTGCATGATCGCTCCGGCGGAATGCGATATGCAGCATTCCATGGCGCTTTATGTCAGCGACATAGTTCCCTTCCCCGGCCAGCAATCGGGGGTCTTCCCGGCGCATGACCTTCGCCCCGATAAATTGCGGGCGGGTGAGGTCGATATCATCCGGCGGGCTCATTTGCCGTCCCTTTTGTCTGCGGCACTGCGCACGGCGGCAACAATATTCTGATAGCCGGTGCACCGGCAAATATTGCCGGACAGGCCATCGCGGATATCATCATCCGTTTCCAGCGGGTATTTGCGTAGCATATCGGTTGCCGTCATCAGCATACCCGGCGTGCAGAAACCGCATTGCAGTGCGTGTTTTTCCCGGAAAGCCTGCTGCAGCGGGCCAAGTTCGTCGATACTGCCAAGACTTTCGACGGTCTCCACCTCTGCGCCGTCCGCCTGCACCGCGAATGTGAGGCAGGACCGCACGCTATCGCCGTTCATCAGCACCGTACAGGCACCGCAGATACCGTGTTCACAGCCGACATGCGTGCCGGTCAGGTCGAGGTTTTCCCGCAGGAAATCCGCCAGCAGCAGACGCGGCTCCACGTCTGCGGCCTGGGCTGTGCCATTCACCGTCACGGTGATTGAAATCTTGGCGGTCATTGCGCAGCCCTTTCCAGCGCCGCGGTCAAAACCCGCCGGGTCAGCGCTTCTGCCAAGTGGCGGCGATAATCGGCGGAACCATGCAGGTCGTTCATGGGGTCGGCATCCTGGCGCGCAGCGACCGCCGCGGCCTCTATGCCACTCTCCCCGAATGCGGCCTCAGCACTCCGCGCGCGCACCGGCGTATCATGAAGCCCCATCAGGGCAATCCGGGTATTCGTCACAGTGCCTCCTTCACGCGTCACAAGGGCTGCAACGCCCGCGACGGCAAAATCACCACGTCGCTGCGCAAACTCCTCGAAGCCCCATCCGGTTACAGCCGGCAGTCCCGGCAAATCCACCGCAACAACGATTTCATCCGGCGCCAGCACGGTGGTCAGCGGTGCGGTAAAGAAATCCCCCGCCGGGATCTCCCGCTCGCCATCCGGACCGGCGGCAACAATCTTTGCATCCAGCAACACCGCCATCATCGGCAATTCAGCCGCCGGGTCGGCATGGGACAGGCTGCCGCCGATGGTTCCACGATTACGGATTGCAAGATGCGCTACATGTTTCATCGCTTCGTGCAGTACCGGAAACCGGTCCCTGACCGACACCGACGTCTCGAGCGCAAAATGCCGGGTGAGCGCGCCGATACGAAGGCCGCCGTCTTCTTTTTCTTCTATCAGGTCGAGCCCTTCGATGCCGTTGATATCGACGAATAGCGGCGCATCGACGACCCGGAAATTGAGCATTGGGACAAGGCTCTGGCCGCCGGCCAGCACCTTGGCATCGCCGTTCGATGCGGCAAGCGCCGCCACGGCCTCTTCCACGCTCGACGCGCGGACATAGTCAAAAGGAGCAGGTTTCACAGGCCAGTACTTTGCAAATCAGCCGCGCTGAATGGTTTGGTGCAGCAAGGCCTCGCCCATGCCTTCGCCGAGGCACCATTCGGCGAAATTCTCTGGCGTCGATTCCCAGTCATGGGCTTCCCAGCCGTCGTCGACAACATCTGAATCGAAGTCGTATTCCGCCGCGCCGCCGCACGGGTTTTTGAAATACCAGAAATAGCAGGATGAAATCGGATGCCGCCCCGGGCCGATCATCGTATCCCAGCCCTGGCGGGTCATGTTGTTACCGCCGCCGAACAGCTCATGGATCGTACCGACTTCGAAGGCAAGGTGATGAAAACCGCGCTTGCCGACGCCTGGATCAAGCAGGAAAAGGTTGTGATGATTGTGGGCCGCGGAACCCCGAAGGAAATAACCCCGTCCCGGATAGGCATCGGTCAGTTTGAAACCGAGGCGGTCAGCATAGAATTCCTTATGGTTTTCCAGATCATCCGTCGTGTAGACGATATGGGAAATCTCGAAGGGTGAGGCTTTCGCCACCTGCTCGGCGCGGCGGTTAACCCGCATCGGCCTGCCCGGAATGTTAACTTCCAGTTCGGGAGCCTGTACGGCCTTGGCCTGTTTCACCCTGAACCCGAGCCCGAAGCCGACCGGATCAACCGTATGGATCGATCCATCAGCATCTTTACGCACGTCGCGATCAGCAGACAGGTTTGCCTCCAGCGCATCGATATCCGCCTGAGATTCTACGCCGAACACCACTTCACGCGCCGTCGCATCGACATCCGCACCAACCGGTGGCGCAAGCTCCGGGTCATCGGCCTGGCGGATTTCGACAGACGCGCCATTCTGCGCCGCAAACTCAGCATGACCATTCGCGTTTTCCACGGGGGCCAGACCGAAATCAGTCCAGAAGGCTTTCGCCTGATCGAGGTCTGTTACCCCGTAGGTGACTTTCTCAATCCCGGTGTGATTGGCAATCGTGCTCATGGTCTGGCTCCTGTTTTCCCTGAACGAAATCTAACGTGTTTGTGCTCGTAGTGAAACGTTCACACATCCAAATCCGCATAGGCGCTTTCAGCCACCCGGTCGAACAGGTTTTCGACCCAGCCCTGGTCAATTCCGCGGACGATAAACACGACAGACGTGCTGTCTGCACCCTCGGGCCACGCGTCGAGCCGGCGGATCGGGTGGATAACATGCTGAACGCCGTGAACGACCGCTGGCCGGGAGGGGTCGTCGGTCAGGCGCACAAACCCTTTAAGACGCAGCAGATCATCGCCCCGCTGATCGGCGAGCATCTGCATAAAGGCGCTGAGCGCTGCTCGACTGACCGGGGCATCACGCGTCAGGGCGTAGGTAAAAATGCCATCGCCGTGTCGGCTGACGTCCGTGGCATGGTTATGGGTGCCTGCCGTGCTTTCCGCTTCCAGCCACCCTTCAACATCTGCCGATTTACCCGCCGGATCATAGATACCGCCGGAAAACAGCATTGCCGGATCAACCGCACCGTCAATGCACCGTCCGTGGACGGCGCTGGGGTTTAGCTGTCCCAGCCGTGAATCGAGCGCCGACAGCGCCTCTGCGTCATTAGCCATATCCGTCTTGGTGATCAGCAATGCATCCGCAACCGCTGCCTGCTTGATCGCTTCGGGCTGGCGATCAAAGGTCGACATCGCGTTCACCGCGTCAATTGCCGTCACGACACGGGCCAGCCGGTAGTGATTGAACACCAGCGGTTCCTGCATCAGCGTGTGAATGATCGGTGCCGGGTCGGCGAGGCCTGTCGTTTCGACCACCACGCGCTTGAAACGTCTTATTTCACCTGCTTCCCGCCGCTCGTACAGGTCGATCAGGGTTGCCATCAGGTCACCACGGATGGTGCAGCAGATACAGCCGCAGGACAGATCTACGATGCTCTCATCGCTTGATTCGACCAGCAGATGATCGAGCCCGACCTCGCCGAATTCGTTGACGATCACGGCCGTATCCTCAAACGCCGGATCGCGCAGAATACGGGACAGAATGGTCGTTTTTCCGCTTCCGAGGAAACCTGTCAGCACGGTAACGGGTATAAGAGGCTCGCTGTTCATGGCCATCAAAGTGTCTTATTCGGGCCGGGATGTCATGCGGGATTTGTCGACGGCGAGCTGGTCGCCAAAGGCCGCAGTGAACAGACCCCGCCACCACAGGAACGGGCCAGCGTCGAATTCGCCTATGGCTGCCCGTTCTGCGGCTGAGGGTCCGAGGGCCTAGACGAGGCGCGCAGGGGCATCGTCCGGCGGTGTTGCATCAATCGCATTTGCCGTGGTCGCGACCATGCCGAAATAGCACACGCTGATCAGTGACACTAGGTCTTCTTCTCCGAACAGCGCTTCCGCCGCGGCATAGGTCTCATCCGTCAGGGAATGGTTATTCA
>CAJQLI010000242.1 GCA_905479125.1 uncultured Alphaproteobacteria bacterium
CGACCGTGCTCAGCGACGGTGACGCTGGAAAAAGCGGCCGTCGTAAAGGCAGTCGCCCAGATCGAAATGCTGTTCACCTTCGCGTCTACAGTTTTCATCTTCAAGGAGCGGATCAACCGGCTGGAGGTAGCAGGGTGCGTCGCAATCGTCGCCGGCATCCTGCTCCTGCTGCTGATATAGGCAATCGAGTGGTAAAACCCGTAGCAAACTGTCGCAAAATCACCTGGTAAACTTGCGCGCCCGCGCCGCGGACGGTACACAAATCATAGACAGACACACTCCGCATACGGGAGAATGGGATGACCAAATTCGGAATCGGCCAGGGCGTGCCCCGCTGGGAAGACCCGCGCCTGCTGCGCGGCGGCGGACGTTATTCAGATGACCTGAACCGGCCCAACCAAGCCTATGGCTACGTGCTCCGCTCACCGCATGCCAATGCGAAAATTTTGTCGATCGATACCGCCGCGGCAAAGTCCGCCCCGGGCGTACTCGGTGTGTGGACCGGCGAAGATTATGCAGCATCCGGCCTCGGTAATATCCCCTGCGCGGTGCCGCGCCAGAAACCTGACGGCACGCCGATGTTCACGCCGCCCAATGGCGCATTGCGCAAAGGCGCGGTGAAGATGGTCGGCGACCCGGTATGCTGGGTCGTTGCCGAAACTGCGAAGCAGGCGCAGGACGCTGCCGAAACGATCCTGGTGGATTACGAGGAAACCAAGTCGATCACCAACACCGCCCATGCCCTGGACACGGAGTCCGGCAAGGTCTGGGACGAAGCGCCCGATAACGTGTGCTTCGTGTTCGAACTGGGCGACAAGGACAAGACAGACGCGGCCTTTGCGTCAGCCCATCACGTCACAAAGCTCGACATCAATATCACCCGCGTTTCGGTCGCACCGATGGAACCGCGCGCCTGCATCGGCGATTATGATAGATACGACGAACGCTTCACGCTGATCACCGGCACTCAGGGCCCGCACGGTGTACGCGCTGCGATCGCGGAACCGATCCTGAAAGTACCCGCACACAAATTGCGGGTAATTTCCGAAGACATGGGCGGCGCGTTCGGCATGCGTTCCGGTCCGTACCCGGAAAACATTCTGGTCCTGTGGTCGGCAAAGGAACTGGGCCGCCCGGTAAAATGGACCGGTGACCGGACCGACGCCTTCCAGGCAGACGACCAGGCACGCGATAACGTTGTCACCGCCGAACTGGCGCTGGACGAAAACGGCATCTTCGTCGGCCTGCGGGTCTCGACGGTTGCCAATCTCGGCGCATACCTGACCATGCTCGGCCCGCATTCTTCGACCAATAACCTCGGGTCGCTGTCCAACGTCTACAAGACACCGGCGATCTATACCCATGTGACCGGCGTGTTCACCAACACCAATTCCACCGGCCCCTATCGCGGCGCAGGCCGCCCCGAAGCGGTCTATACCGTGGAGCGTGTCATCGACACGGCGGCGCGTGAAATGGGCATCGATGCCGCGGAAATCCGACGGCGCAACATGATTCCGCAGATTTCAGAGCCGTTCAGCACCGGGTTCCTGTTCACGTATGATTCCGGTGAGTTCGAAAAGAACATGGACGGCGCGCTGGACATGATCGAATACAGCGACTTTGCCGCCCGCCGGGCCGACGCCGAAGCCCGGGGCAAGCTGCGCGGTATCGGTATCGCCAACTGCATCGAACAATCCGCCGGCGGGCCGCCCGAATGGGCGCAGATCCGGTTCGATCCGTCGGGCACGGTCACGCTCATCATGGGCACCCACAATCACGGCCAGGGCCATGAAACCATTTTCCGCCAGATGCTGGCGGACATGCTGGGCCTCGAATTCGAACAGGTTCGCCTGCTTCAGGGCGATACAGATGTCGCCATGGCCGGCACCGGTACATTCGGGTCGAGGTCATCGGGCGTCGGTGGCGCATCGATCCAGATGGCGTCGAACAAGATCATCGAGAAGTGCAAGCAGGTGGTGTCGCATCACCTGGAAGTCGCGGTCGAGGATATCGAATTCGATGACGGCACGTTTACGATCGCCGGGACCGACAAGACCATGAGCCTGATGGACGCTGCCAAGAACGCCCAGAGTTTCATGACCGCCCCGCCGGGCTTCGAGGTCGGGTTGGACGAATGGGCCGCATGGTCACCGCCCGCACCGACCTTCCCCAATGGCTGTCATGTCGCCGAGGTCGAGATCGACCCCGATACCGGTACGACCGAAATCGTCCGCTACTGCATGGTCGACGATGTCGGCACCGTCATTAACCCGCTCTTGCTGGCGGGCCAGGTCCATGGTGGTGCGGTACAGGGGATCGGCCAGATCATGTGCGAGAACATGGTGTGGGACGACGAGTCGGGTCAGATGATTTCAGGCTCGTTCATGGACTACACCATGCCGCGCGCCGATGACTGCCCCAGCTTCGAGATGGCCGAAAACGAAGTGCCGAGCCCGACCAATCCGATGGGCATAAAAGGCGCGGGTGAAGCCGGCTGCGTCGGTGCAATGCCCGCGGTGATGAACGCCGTCTGCGATGCGCTGGCGACACGCGGCATCCGAACGTTCGATATGCCGGCATCGCCCAACCGTATATGGCAGGCACTGCAGGACACCCAGTCCCAGCAGGCCGCCGAGTAATACAGGAGAATATCTGACATGGATTTCGATAGCAGCTTCGACGTACCGCTCCCGCCGGACCAGGCGTGGAAAACGCTGATGGATATCGAACGGATAGCCCCCTGCATGCCGGGCGCCGAATTGACGGAAATGGTCGATGACAAGACCTTCAAGGGCAAGGTATCGGTCCGTCTCGGGCCCGTCGCACTGACATTCCAGGGCACTGCCTCCTTCGAGGACATTGATAACGATGCCCACACGGCGAGCGTGAAAGCACAGGGTGCAGACGCCAAGGGCCGTGGCGGCGCCAATGCCAATGTCGCGTTTCATCTGGAACCGTCGGATACCGGATCGACGGTAAAAATCCACACCGACCTGCAGCTATCCGGCTCGGTTGCACAATACGGCCGTGGCGCCGGCATGATCCAGGATCTTGCCAGCCAGATCATCGGTCAGTTCGCCAAGAACCTCGCCGCCCAGATCGAGGCGGACCAGCCAGCATCAGCTCCCGCAGCGTCGCCGGATGCTGCGAGCGATGCCGCCCCGGCGGAAAAACCCGCGGCACCGCCGCCACAGCCCGCGGCACCCGCACAGGTCGGCGGTATGGCATTCAAGGTGCTGTGGAACCAGATCGTCCGGTCAGTCAAATCGCTCTTCGGCGTAAAAAGCTGAAAGCACTTTAAAGGCTGTTCGCGTCATTCACGTGCTGAGATAGGAGTGCCTTCGCAAGGCAACCGTTTTCAGTTCACCGACGCGGCCGGAGCACCCTGCTCTATTTCGGGCTGCGCCGATGTCGGGCCGGCCTGATGATGCACCATTTTCCAGACCCGTCCTTCACGGACAAATACGTTCGTCGCGACCAGGAACGTGTTCATGATCTCCTCGAAACAGATCACGTAGGCTGTATCCCCATATACATGTGCGCGGGGATCGTGACAGAGAATCTCAGGCGATTCGTCATTACGGATAATCGCCTTCCAGCTTTCAACCACGATCTCACGCCCGAAAAGCGGCCCCCATCCGGGATGCAGACAGGCAACCTGGTCGCTGTCGGACCACAGCGCATCCATTGCGTTTTCATCCCTGTCGGCGAAAGCGCGGTAAAAAGCTTCATTTGCAAAGAGAACGGCATCGGTATCTGACATGAATCAAATTGTACCCCAGCGGCGCCGGGATGCAAAACCAGCCACCCACGGGTTTCATTCCGGTCTCGCACAATCGATCACCGCGGGTTGACCCTCGTAATTTCGGTCAATACGATTGAACTAATTTTCGAAACAATAAATTTGCCGGCAGCAAGCCGGTTCGGTTTCAACAGAGGAGACTATCCCCGTGAAAATGCATCACGTTACACTTGCGGCCGCCGCACTCGCACTCACATTGCCCACAGCGGCATCGGCGCAGAACATTACGCTGAAATATCTCACCGCCTGGGACAAGCGTTACGAAGGCACACCCATCATCGCTTATGAATATGGCAAGATGGTCGAGAAAGCGACCAACGGCCGGATCAAGTTCCAGTTCTCCGGCCCTGAAGTCATCAAGCCGAACCAGCAGTTCCAGCCGACCGCTTCCGGCGTGTTCGACATGAACCTGTCGGTCGCTCCTTACTATTTTGGCACCACCGGTGTCCCGATGGCGTTTTTCTCGATGCCGCCATCGACGGAAATCTGGCGTGAGAAAGGCTACTGGCAGTATTCCGACAAGGAAATGCAGCGTTTCGGCCTGAAAATGATCTCGCACCTTCTCGGTGGCAGTACCGCCAGCATGTTCCAGGTGATGCTGAAAGAACCGCTTGATAACTCCATCAAGCCGCTCACCGGTAAAAAAATCCGGGCCAATGCGCTGTATCGCCCTATCGTTGAGCCGCTTGGCGGGTCGATGGTCAATCTCAGCGGCGGCCAGATTTACGCGGCCCTCCAGCGTGGAGTCGTTGACGGCGCGGCGTGGCCGGTCCTCGGTGCCGTTAACTTCAAATGGTACGAAGTCGCCAAATACATGATGCGGCCGCGCTTCGGTGTCTCGCCCTATACGGTGACGATGAACCTGAACAAGTTCAACAAGATGACCAAGGCCGACCAGGAGTTGTTACTGGACCTGGGTCGTAAGTTGGAACAGCAGGCTCCTGCTCCGTTCGACAAGGCGACGAATAACGAGATCGCCAAGTTGAAAGAACTCGGCGTCAAGGAGACCAATGTTAAACCCGAAGTCGCCAAAGACATGATCGACGGCTTTATCAAGGGCATCTGGAATCTCGCCATGGCCGGTAACAAGAAGACCGCCGGACGGGTGATGGAGCTCTATGAAATGGCGAAAGCCAACGGCGACGCACCTGACAGCCTGAAATAGGCTGAAGCAAAGAAAAGAAGAAGCGAGCGCCCCGGTTATGTTTGTTGTGCGTGGAATATGCCGTCTTCATGACGCATTGACTGACGCCGGCTATGCCGCCGGGGCGCTTGCGCTTTTCTCAATGGCCGCAATCTACTGCTTCGAGGTCGTGACGCGATACTTCCTCGGCGTCGCCACGGACTGGGCCAACGATACTTTTTCGAACCTCCTCGTAATTACAATTTTTGCGATGGTGCCGCATGCCACGCGTGCCGGACAGCACATCGCGATCAGCCTTTTATGGGAACTCGTCCCGAGCTGGCGCACAGGCCTGAAATTCATAACCGGCATCGTCGGCGTTGCGGTCTGCGTGTTCGCCGCCTGGATGAGTTTCGGCGAAAACCTGCGTCATATCGAAATGGAACTGGTGACCGAACAGAATCATCCGCTGCCGAAGATCTGGATGTCCGCCTGGATATCCTATGGGTTTATCGGCGCGGCGCTTTATTTTCTGCGGGGACTTATCCCGTTGGAAGCCGTCAAGCCGCAGAGCTGGATTACACCCAAGCGCACTGAAACCGTGGGCGAACTCTGATGGAGTGGTACTGGACACTCACGATAGGCATCGTCCTTCTCGTCGCGTTGTTCATGACGGGCGCGCCTATCTTTCTTGCCTTCCTGATCATCATCGTTTCCGGCGTCGTCATGCTGCTGGGCAATTCCGCCTTCGGGATGGTTGTGAATTCGATTTATGAGACGGGAACCACAGCATCTCTCGGCACGGTGCCCTTATTCATCCTTCTGGGTGAAATCCTGTTCCGATCAGGGTGTATGGAAGTCTTGCTCAACTCGATCGACAAGCTGGTCGGCCGGGTGCGTGGCCGCCAATATATCCTGTCTATTTCGCTCTCAACGGTGCTGGGTGCTCTGTCCGGCTCGGCGATCGCTGTCGGTGCGATGCTCGGCCGGTCTCTGCTGCCGATCATGCGCGGCCGTGGCTACGACACCAAGCTGTCGATCGGCACGATTCTTGCCGGTGCCTGTCTCGCGCCGATCATTCCACCGTCGATTCTGGCGATCATTGTTGGTACCCTTGCCGACGTCTCCATCGCGTCTCTTCTGATCGCCGGCGTGATACCCGGTATCTTCCTCGCGGGGCTTTTCATTGCCGCGTGTCTGATAAAAGTACGACTGAACCCTTCGCTGGCGCCTACCGAAGAAGAAGGCGAAAAAATTGATCTGAAAGGCAAGCTCCATGCCGCCGCCGGCCTGCTGCCCTTCACGTTTATCATCTTCATGGTGATGGGACTGATTATGCTCGGCGTTGCAACACCGTCGGAATCCGCAGCGACGGGCGTTTTCGGCGCTATCATGACCGCCGCCTATTACAAGCGGCTCAGTTTCCGGATGTTGTACGAATCAGTAGGCGAAGCAGCGCTTCTGGCCTCGGTAATTATGCTGATCCTGTGCAGCGCGGTAATGTTTACACAGCTTCTCGCCTTTACCGGTGCGACAGCCGCATTGACCGAAGTCGTGACAACAATGGATGTGAACCGCTGGGTCATGTTCTTCATGATGATGCTGCTGCCGTTCATCCTGTGCATGTTCATCGACCAACTCGGACTGATGCTGATTGTCATTCCGATTTACCTGCCGATCCTGGAAGCTCTTCAGTTCGATCCGGTCTGGTTCTGGCTTCTCTTCCTGCTCAACATCACTCTGGGCGCAATCACACCGCCCTTCGGCTATGTGATGTTCGCCGTGAAGGCAGCCGCACCGGACGTGAGCATGGGCGAAATCTTCAATGCATCGTGGCTGTTCGTCGGGCTGACATTATTCGGCATGCTGGTCATGGCGGCGTTCCCCAATATCGTGACCTTCCTGCCCGAACTGGTTCAGTAGAAAAACCGGCAAAGAAAAACCCCGGCGAATAGCCGGGGTTTTCTATGAAAGCGGGCAATCGCTGACTATTTCAGCTGGACACCTTTGTTATCACCATCGAGAAAGATGTTCGGCTTGAGGAACATCGACAGGATAAGCGCACCCTCCGGTGCCCATGCATCGTGCTGGCTTCCCGGCGGACGCCAAACGTAGTTACCGGCGGTAATTGTGCCTTCATCATCTACAAGAGAACCTTCGAGCACAAAGGTCTGTTCGAGCTCGACATGCTCGTGAAATGTCAGCTTGGAACCCGGCGCCCATTTGAACAGCGCCGTCATCATGCCGGTTTCCTCGTCCTGCATCAGCACCTTCATTTCGATGCCTTCGCAGGGCGTGGGTTTCCACGGGATATCGTCAACCTGTACAAAACGTGACGCAAGATCGGGCAGCGCATCATGATCTTTGAAAAGTGGGGTAACAACAGCCATCGGAAGACCTCCTGATTTTATTCGGTTGAATGCCTCGATGACACTCTCTTCCGGTACTTTCCTACGCCCGGGCCTCTTGCGTCAAGCAGCAGACGCGATAGCCGCATCCGGCGCCTTGCCCGCGACCGTGGTCCGGCGCAGCACCCGCGATTGTGACGGATCGAACCATGTCCGCGCATGCAGGGTGCACAGGTTATCCCACATCACCAGGTCGCCCGGCGTCCACACATGTTCATAACAATGGGCGGGGTCTTCCAGCACCTGGAACAGCTCTTCGAGCAGGGCATCGCTCTCGGCGCGGTCCATGCCGACAATATGGTCCGACATCAGGCGGTTGATATACAGCACCTCGCGCCCGGTTTCCGGGTGACGGATGACAACGGGATGCGCGTAGCGCGGCGCATCGGGCGAACTTTCGTAACGCTTTATCGTGCTGTTGGCATCGTAATCATAAACGTTAAGCGCTTTCAGGCCCTGCAGCCGGCTCTTCATCGCGTCATCCAGCGATTCATAGGCCCGGTAGGCATTGGCGAATTTCGTGTTGCCCCCCTCGGCCGGTATCTCGATCGCGAACAGGATCGTCGCCCGTGACGGGGTTTCATAATAACACTGGTCGGTATGGAACTGCATTTCTCCCTCGGGCAGCACGCTTTCCATGCCGTCGAACTTCTTGTTCGCGACATACATGAAATTCTGCGGCCCCTCGTCGACCACTTTCACGGTGCGCACTTCCTGGCGCGGGCCGAACCATTCGGTAAAGGCGATCTGATCGTCGCCAGACAGATCCTGACCGGGAATAACAATCACGAAATTTTCCAGCCACGCCTGGTGAACTTCCTTCATCACGGCGTCGTCGATGCCGCTCCGCAGGTCGATGCCGGTCAGCCGCGCGCCGATGGCATCAGACATCCGCTGAATTGAAATGGACATGTATTCCTCCACACCGATTATTGCTTCGATATCTTAGTATCGGCGTATCGCCGGTGTCTATCGCTGTCAGTCGTGCCGGATCACGACAGGAAGTTCGGCGGTGTATTTCACCCGATGTCCACCAACGGACATAGCGAAAAATGAAAACGTGCGCTTTCACGCACATGCCACTAACCTTATAAAAAATAGATATGGGAGAAAACAAAAATGAATATATCAATATTGCACACCCGCCTTCCCCTCGCAGGGCTCGTCGCCGCCGGTATACTCGGCGCAGGTTTCGCCGCACCCGCCCTTATAGCGACGCCCGCCGTCGCCGCCGAGATCAAGCTCGCGCATTTCATGTCACCACGCCATCCGATGGACCGTTTCCTGATGCGCCCGTGGACGGAAGAAGTTGCCAAGGCAACCAATAACGCACTGACCATCCGCATTTATCCGGGCGGCGCACTGGGCAAAGGCCCGGTCGCCCAGTTCAAACGCGCGGTCGACGGTGTCGCCGACGTCACGTTCGGCCTGCCAGGGTTTACCTCCAAGCTTTTCCCGCGCACCGGCGTGATCGAACTGCCCGGTGTTGCCAAAGATGCCGTAGTTGCCGCCAACCAGCTCTGGGATGCTTTTCCCCTGCTCGCTCCCGAATGGCGCCGCGTCGAAGTACTCGGATTGTGGACCAATGAGCGCCAGACGCTGATGACCAAGTCGAAGCCGATCCGCACGATCGCCGACCTGAAAGACATGAAAATCCGTGTGCCCTCGAAAGCCCAGGGCGTAACGCTCAAAGCGCTCGGTGCCGTGCCGGTCTTTATGCCGATCAACCGCGTCTATAATGCGCTGAATACAGGTGTCATCGACGGCGTGATGACCGGCCCAAGCACGGTTCTCAGCTTCAAATTCGACGAAGTTGCGAAATACTTCACCACCGGTTTGCCGCTCGGCCGCTCGCCCTTCTTCCTGGTGATGAACCGGGACACATGGAAAAAACAGTCTGATGCCCACAAGGACATCATCCGCAAGACCACCGGGCGCGCGATGTCCATCAAAGGCTCCGCGTTCTACATCAAGGCCGGCAAGCGCGGCCTTGGCAAGGTGCGGAAATCCGACAAGCATGAAGTCATCGACATGAAAGGGGCCGCCCTCGCCGAAGCGACCGCCATGCTGATGAAGTCCCGCACCGCGCAGGTCGCCGCACTGGAAAAAAGCGGCGTGCCGGCGAAGAAGATTCTCGCCGCCATGGGCGTGAAATAAGTCGGTTCAGTCCCAAAACGGATCGTTCTGATGGAACGTTACGTCCTTAAACTGAGCGATGCGGTCGGTAGCTGTGTGCGTTTTCTGGCACTCGTCAGCGGTTTGCTGCTGATGGCGTTGATGATGCTCACTGTCGCCGCCGTCTCGCTCAGAAAAATCAACCAACCGATTTTCGGTGCGCAGGATATATCCGAAGCCGGGCTGATCGCGGTCGTGTTCTTTGCAATGGCCTATTCAGGCTGGACCGGCGGCCACATCGCCGTCGACCTGATCGGCAACGTTGTCAAGGGCCGGGCGCTGCAAATGCTCGATTTCGGAGTCCGGCTGGTCTGTGGCCTGTTCTTCATTATCGTCACCTGGATGAGCATAGAACACGGTCTCGATGCGCTTGAATACGGGGACGGGTTCAACCTGCTGCCGATTTTACACTGGCCGTTCTATTTCATCATCGCATTCGGCTCGGGCGTGTTTTCGCTCGTCCTGTTTCTGCTTGCAGCCCGCTCCGCCTGTGGTCTGCCGGAGATAAAGGTTAAATGAGCGAATCCACTATCGGCCTTATCGGCATTGCCGCCCTGTTTATTCTGCTGGCTCTGCGGATGCCCGTCGGCATCGTGATGATGCTGATCGGCGGTGTCGGCGTGTGGGCGATCAACGGTTCCAAGGCAGCACTCGCCACCCTCGGCAGCGAGCCGTTTGTCATCGCATCGAATTTCGAACTACTGATCATCCCGATGTTCGTCCTCATGGGGAACCTCGCGAGCATATCGGGGATGAGCCGTGATCTGTATGGCGCGGCCTATGCGTGGTTCGGTCATTGGCGGGGCGGACTTGCCTGTGCCACGATTGCCGCCTGTGCCGGTTTCGCTGCGCTGTCGGGATCATCCGTCGCCTCGGCAATCACCATGGGCCGCGTCGCCCTGCCGGAAATGCGGCGTTACAACTATCACCAGCGCCTTGCCACCGGCTGCATCGCCGCTGGCGGCACGCTGGGCATCCTGATCCCGCCAAGCACCGGATTTGTCATTTATGCGATCCTGACCGAGGAATCCATCGGCCGGCTGTTTCTGGCCGGCGTTCTACCCGGCCTGCTGCTGACCTTCCTGTTCATGCTCTCGATCGGTATTCAATGCCGCATCAAGCCGGAACTCGGCCCGCCCGGCCCGAAAATGCCGATGCGCCAGCGCATAAAAGCCACGGGACAGGCCGGCGCCATGACCGGCATCATCGTGGTCACCATCGGTGGCATCTATACCGGCTTCTTCACCGCCGGAGAGGCCGCCGGCGTCGGCGCTTTTCTTGCCTTCCTGCTCGCCATTATCCGCCGTTCGGTGAACTGGACCACGATGAGCGACACCCTGCTGCAGACCGTGCGCACCAGCGCCTTCGCCTTCCTGATCCTGATCGGCGCACATGTGTTCAACCCGTTCCTGGCGCTGACGCAGATTCCAACCACCCTGTCCGAAACCCTGATCGGCACGAATTTCGCCCCGCTCGGCATCCTGATGATCCTGCTCGTTGCATTCATCGTGCTCGGCATGTTCCTCGAAGGCTTCGCGATCCTCGTGCTCTCGCTGCCGATCGTGCATCCGTTGATTATCCAGCTCGGCTACGATCCGATCTGGTTCGGCGTGGTTATGGTCATCGTGCTCGAAATGGGGCTGATCAGCCCGCCGGTGGGGGTCAACGTTTTCGTCGTGAAATCCATCGCCGAAGACGTGCCGATGAGCGAGATATTCATCGGAATCATGCCCTTCTGGCTGGCCATGGTCGTCTGCCTCGGCCTGCTGATCGCCTTCCCGCAGATCGCCCTGTTCCTGCCCAATACAATGATTGGCTGACGGGATACTTTCCGGGCGCTGACTCGCGTGATGCTTTTGCGCTATCCTCGGCGCAGAACAGACAAGCAGGATTCCGAACAATGCGCCTCGGCTATTTCACGATGCCCATGCATCCGCTCGACACGGATTACACGACAACCCTGAAACAGGACCGTGAAGCGATCATCCTGTGCGACAAGCTCGGCTACTATGACGCGTTTGTCGGCGAGCACCTGTCGGACGACGCGGAAAACATTACCAATTCGATGCTGTTCCTCGGCACGCTGATCCATTCGACCGAGAACATCATGCTCGGCACCGGCACCACGAACCTGACCCACACCCACCCCGTGCTGGTCGCGAGCCACGCCGCCATGTTCGACCACCTGGCCGAGGGCCGGTTTATCCTCGGCATCAGCCCCGGCACGTTGCGGTCGGACCGCGAGGTGCTGGGCATCGCCAATGAAGACATCAACAAGATGTTCGCCGAATCCATCGACGTTATCCTGGCGATCTGGGAGGGCGAAGCACCCTACGGGATAAAATTTCCCGATAACCGCTGGCAGGTCACAACCGAGAACACGCTGGATGCGCCTTACGGCACGGGCATCATGCAGAAACCCTATCAGGACCCGCGCCCGGAGATTATCGGCACCGTCGTCGCCCCGTTTTCCAAGGGCGTGACCGAAATGGGCAAAAAGGATTTCCACCCCATATCGGCGAATTTCCTGTTCGATAAATGGGCCGCCACCCACTGGGCCAATTACGAGGAAGGCTGTATCGCGGCGGGCCGCAAGGCCGATCCTGGCGACTGGCGCATCGCGCGCACCATCTTTGTCGCCGATGACGAAAAGGTGGCGCAAAGTTATGGCAAGACCGACGCCAACAGCCCCTACCGTTTCTATTACAACCAGCTTGTCTACAAGCTGACCGAGGGCGGCCGCCAGGCCGTGTTCAAACACGAACGCGACGAGCCCGACGAG
>CAJQLI010000243.1 GCA_905479125.1 uncultured Alphaproteobacteria bacterium
GAACTCGGTGAACACGCCGTCGCCGGGCCGGTTCAGCCCACATGGCGTCCACAGGTCCATATCGTGGCGGGCGGCCATGTCGAGCCCTTCGGCACCACCCGTCGTGGGCAAAGCAAGCGGCAGGCGTGGCTGCTGATAGGATTTGAGCTGCAGACGGAGATCGTTGAACTGCCAGAATTCACCGTCATGGCTGATCGGGTCATCGGCCTCCAGCAGCCGGACAATGATATCGGCAGATTCCCCCATCATCCGGCGGGCGGCGTCGCTGTCGATATTGAACAGCTTCTTGTCTGTCACCAGGCTCGACGGCCCGATACCCAGGGTCGCGCGCCCATAAGACAGGTGGTCGAGAAACGCGATGCGTTCCGCAACCTGATACGGATGATGGAACGGCAGGTTGACCACCGACGTCCCCAGCCCGATCCGGGACGTCTTGGCCGCTGCCATCGACAGCGCCATTTCCGGTGACGGCATGGTTTCCCATCCGCCGGAATGATGCTCGCCGATATGAAAGGAATCGTAGCCCAGGTTTTCGACATAGGGGATCAGATCGATATCCCGATGAAAGGCCAGCGTCGGGTTTTCCGACGGGTGATGCGTCGGCATCATGAAGAAAGAAAATTTCATCTTTATATCCCTGTTCCCGCCGAGGCGGTCATCCCTAGCCCCACGGACCCATGAATTGCTCGCCGGCAAAGCTGTCGGAGCAGGGCTCCAGCGTTTCCGGCCAGTTGTCATTATCTATCAGCGGTCGTTGGTCTGCCGGACTCGGTCGGCCGTCCCAGCCGATCTGCTCCATGTAGTAATATAGCTGGATCGCATGACCGTCAGGATCGATGGCGAACGCCGTGTAATTCATTCCCGGAAACAGTTCCGGCGGAAAATAGCGGATCTCCGCGCCCTGCTCTGCAAGCCAGGCGATCGCTGCCTTCAGTTGTTGATAATCGTTCATGCGCACGCCGAATGAAAAATTCGACGACCAGTCCGTCAACCCAAGCTCTGCGCGCAGCCCCATGGGATACAACGCCAGCGCGTGATGGTCGTTTCCACATCGCAGGAAATGGCAGGCCTCACCGTTCCAGTCGATACTCTCCGTCACCACGAACCCCAGGCGGTCCATGTAGAACGCGAGCGTCTCTTCCATGTTGTCGGTAAAAAGCCGCACCGGGCCGATCCCGGTAATTTTGAACGGGCGCGGCAATAGCACACCACCGACATCGTACGAGGCTTCCGCCTGTTCGAGCGAATTGGTACCGACGGACATATCGATCCCCGCCTCCACGGCACGCCTGACTTCCTCGGCCTCGCGGATATACGGAATTTCCGGCGGCTTCATGAATTTCTGATCGTACATGTTCTGCGGCTTCGACAGCCCGTTCCAGCCAATCTGTTCAATGCCGTAAAACAGCTCGTTGACCCGCCCTTCCGGGTCAACCGGATAAACATGCCAGTTCGATCCGGGCAGGTCGCGCCCGGTACGGCCGTATTGCACACCCATTTCGCTGAACCAGTCGGTTGCGTGACGCACTTCCTCCAGGCTACCGACCTGCCAGGTGATCTGGTTCATCGTGGCACCGTCGGCCATCGTATCGTTGTAATCGATGGCCTTTCTTACCCGGTAAGGGAACAGCACAAAGGCATGATGGTCCGTGCCATAGCGCATGAAATACCCGTTGGTATCGCCCTTTCCTTCAAGGTCTTTAGGGTCGTTCGCACGGCCGGCAAAATCCAGAACATCCGTTATCTGGAACCCAAGAAGGTCGCGATAGAATTTGAGCGAAGCTGCCATATCGTTGGCATAAAACCCGAAATGGCCGAGCCGCCTGATCTTGAATGGCCGGTCGAGCATAACGCCGCCAACGTCAAAACTGTCCTGCAATTGCGTTGCCATTACACGTCTCTCCTTTTGAAACGATTGTTTACGATTAGCGTTGTTGGAACAAGCCCCGGGAGATCAGGACGTCCATTCATTCCTGTGCCGGCCGGAACACCAGCCAGAAACCCGACACCGCTATTGCCATTCCGCCGATACCAAGCCAGCCGAATGTCTCGCCGAACAGGAACCAGCCCATCACCGCCGTCGATGGTGTCATCAGGTAAAACATGCTCGTCACCCGGGTCGTTTCACCCTGACGCAGAAGCCAGTACAGCAGCATCCAGGCAACACCCGACAGCAGCACCACCTGCCAGGCAATAGCGATAACCAGTTCGTCGGCCCACACGACCGCCCCTTGCTCAATCGTGAGAGAAACGATACCGCAGACGACGGCGGACAGGCCGAGCTGGATCGCATTGGTTGCGGCGATCTCTCCGTCCGCGCAAAAACGTTTCTGATAGATCGTCCCGACGGTGATGGAAATCAGACATAGGAACGCCGCCACGAAGGCCGCCGTTGGCGTCGCCTCGAACGCGGCTTTTTCCCAGACGACCAGAAGGACCCCCGCAAACCCGAGTGCCAGCCCATACCACTGGGCGCGCGACACTTTTTCGCCGAACCCCGCCGCAACGACCACCCCGGTCAGGATCGGCTGAAGTCCGGTAATAACGGCCAGAGCACCGGCGGAAAGCCCAAGATCAATCGCAGCGAACACCCCGCCCAGATAGCCCGCATGGATAAGCACCCCGGCAAAGCCGATATGACGGGCGTCGTGCAGACTTCGCGGCCAGGTGCCCCCGACGGCAAGGACAATAGGGACCATCAGCAAAGTAGACAGGCTGAAACGGATCGCGAGAAACGTGAAGGGCTCGATATAGGGATCGCCGAGCTTCGTGGCTATATGCCCCGAGCTCCAGAGAAAAACGAAAACGAGCGCTGCACCACCGACGATCAACCGTTTTCGATTGATCTCCAGCGCCATGATCAATCCACCAGGACGAGACTGATTTCCGGAACGTAGGTGATCAGCGCCAGCATGAAAAAGGCGAGTACGAGGAACGGCGCGGTACCGCGAAACACTTCACCCACCGATACCTTGCCGATAGCACTCAGCGTGAACAGGTTCAGGCCAATCGGCGGCGTCACGGCCGCAATCTCCATATTGATGATGATAATGATCGCAAAATGGATGGGATCGATATCCATCAGCGCGATCAGTGGCAGAAAAATCGGCAGCGTGATCAGAAGTGCGGAAATAACCTCGAGGAACATGCCGAGAAAAATCAGCAGAACGTTGGCCGCCAGCAGGAAGCCCAGCGCAGTAAGCTTCTGATCGGTAATCCAGCCGACAAGGGATTGCGGAATACCGCTATCCGTCATGGCATATCCGAACACTGCCGCACCCGCCAGGACGACCAGAATCGCCGCCGAGGTGATACACCCCCGGGCAATAACCGTCACAAAGCTCCGAAAGCCCTGACGGTGATATTCGGGTGCCGTTATCACCAGCGCATAAACGACGGCAACGGCGCTTGCCTCGGTTGGGGTAAAAATACCGCCATAAATGCTGCCGAGGATGATAACCGGCAGGATCAGAACATCGGTGGCTGCAACAAGAGCGTCGCGTCGCTCGGCGAAGCTTGCCCGGACGCGGCGCGTCTCCCGCCACGACCAGGTCCGGACGATGACATAGGCACAAAGCAGCGCACCGAACAGCAATCCCGGCACGATACCCGCCTTGAACAGCTTGCCGATGGATTCGTTCGACACCAAGCCATAGATGATCAGCGGGATGGAGGGCGGTATCAGAATACCCAGCCCGCCCGACATCGCGATCAGACCGAGGCTGAAGCGCTGCGGATAACCGCGCTTGATCAATTCGGGCAACACCACCACACCGATTGCTGCGGCCGTTGCGATGGAGGATCCGCACATCGCGGAGAAAATGATCGTCGAAATCACGGCAACCACGGCCAGCCCGCCGGGCAGATGCCCAATCAGGGAATCGACGGCTGAAACCAGCCGCTTGATTGCGCCGCCACGACTTAGAATCTCCGCCGCGATAATAAAGAAAGGAATCGCGAGGACGGGCGTTTTATCCAGCGCGCTGAACATAATACCGCCGGATACCGGCAGAACCCCGTTGGTGATATATATATAGGTCGCCCCGGACGCTGCCAGGGCCAGACCGATCGGCACGCCGATAATGGCGAGTATCGCCATAACGCCCACAAGTAGCAGCGACGCTGATGCGATATCCATCAGACCGACCCTGCCGCGCTGGCGTCTTCAGCGCGTCTTCCGTCAGGACGCCAGACATCAATAATTGACCGGACCAGCTGAATGGACAAAAGAACACCGCCTGCGCAAACGGCAGCGTGGAACGGCCAGACCGGCCAGCGCAAGGCCGTCGGCATGACTTCGTTGAACATCATCGTCTCGTCGGTGAGCGTATAGCCGGAAACCGCCAGGGCGACGGCAATCAACAGGGTCGCCGCATGCGCCAGGGTGCGAAGAATCTGTTTTCCGCGATCATTCAGCAGGTGCTCAATCAACGTGAAACGAATATTCACACCATACCGCATACCGGCTGAGATACCGACAAAGGTGCCCCAGATCATACAGTAGCGAACGATGATCTCGACGGACGGGTCCGACCAGGCGAACCCGTACCGCGTCACGACCATCACAAACATGAAGACAGCGCCCGCAATGAAAAGAATAGCGGTTGCGGCGTCGCACAGGACGTCCCAGCCACGCAGCAGGGTTTGCACCCCACTGCGTGGCCCGGCATCGGTCACGAAGTTCTACTTCTTGATCTTGGCAAGAAGCGCTTTGATTTCCGGGTCGAGTCCGTCATAGAGCGGCTTAAGCGCCGTGATCCAGCGGGCGCGTTCCTCGTCCGAGAATTCGACCACTTCCATGCCGTTCGCCGCCACGTTTTTATAGGCGTCGTTAATGGAATTGGTGATTTCCTTCAGATTGTAGGCCTTGCCGGCCGCCAGCGCGTCCGTGATCATTTTCTGACCTTCAGCGCCCTGCTTTTTGTACCAGGCCGGATTTACAACGACGACATAACCGAACGGAAACAGGTTCACCTTGGTAACAGATTTAAGCACTTCGTAGAGCTTGATCTGATTGCCGTAGGGTGCCGTTGTCCAGGCGCCGTCCGCGACTCCCTGCTTGAGCGCGAGGAAGACCTCGGCGCCGGGAATAGCGGTCGGTGCCGCACCCAGTGCCTTGGTCGAACTCGCCAGCACTTCAGACGGGAATACACGGATTTTCTTGCCCTTGAAATCCGCCAGTGTCTTGATCGGCTGGTTCGACCAGAGCGCGACGAAACCGTCATACCAGAATCCGGCCCCCATCAGACGTTTAGCGCCCAGCTTGTCGAGCAGTTCCTTGCCGACAGGACCGTTCAGGACGGTTTCCATGGAATCGTAGCTGTCGAACAACATCGGCGTTTCGAGCAGCTTGAACGTCGGCTCGATAGTCGAAACATACCCGATCGTCGGCATTGCCATCTGCACCTGGCCGCGCGCGACGGCCGGCACTTCGTCCTTGCCGGCCATAAGCTGCCCGGACGGATACAGGGTGACCTTGTATTTGCCCGCAGACATCTTTTCGAGGGTTTCCTTGAACACCACCGCTGTCCGCGTTTTTATATGCGCGGCGGGGGTTTCGAGCGGAACCTTGATTTCAGTCTGTGCGTTTACACTGCCTGCACCTGCGCCAATGGCAAATGCCAGCGCCAGAGCCGAAGTGGTTGCTACTATGGTTCTCATCGCCATTCTCCAATTATTCGTTTGAATATGTTTCGGAGGACCCTACCGGGTCTTCTTGTTCTATCATTGCGACCATACGGTCACAGGATCACGGAACCAGTGCTTACACCACCGGGGTCCCGGCGTCACGCTGCCCGCGGCAGGTAAGGCTTGCCCATCATATGATCGCTGACTTTTTCCGCGATAACCAGAACGGCGGCATGGATATTGCCAGAGACAAGGTCAGGCATCGCCGACGCGTCTATAACGCGGAGGTTCTCTGCGCCCTTCACACGGCATTCGGTGTCCAGAACAGCTTCAGCATTCGTTCCCATCGGAAGCGTACAGGAAGGGTGATGGGCCGTAATCGCCATCCGGCGGATCCACTCGTCAAGCTCAGAGTCTGATTTCACGTTGGGACCCGGCGCCGTTTCAGTACCACGGAAATTGTCCATCGCCGGCTGGTGCATCATTTCACGTGCCAGCTTGACGCCCTTCCGCAGCGTTTCCAGGTCCTGCGGCACGGACAGGAAATTCTGTCGGATGCGCACCTTATCGAACGGATCGGCGGATCGCAGCAATACCTCGCCCCGGCTCTCGGGGTGGAGAAGAACCGGCCGCACACCGAAACCATCCGTATAGGGACGTTTAATACCGGGGAACCACATATGGGCGTTTCCGGGAGCACCCCTGAACAGGAACTGGATATCGGTCGCCGTCAGGTCGGAGCGCGTTTTGATGAAACCATGCAGACCACCGGGGAGGACCGTGGCAGGCCCCGTTCCGAAAAGGTGAGCGCGAATGATGGAGACCGCCATCCGGTCGAACCGCATGGTTTTACGGAACGGGCCCGCCTCGGGCCGGGACGCGGTCGGCTGTACGGCGAGGTGATCCTGAAGGTTTCCGCCGACATAAGGTGAATCGATAACCGGGTCGATGCCGACGCTGCGCAGGTGATCGCCGGGTCCAATGCCGGAAAGCATCAGAAGTTGCGGGGAATTGAATACACCGCCGGAAAGAATCACTTCTTTCGCCGCATGGACGACCTCGGTCTTGCCAAGCCGCGAATAGGCGACTCCCGTCGCACGGTTGCCCTCCATCTCGACGCGGGTCACGTAGGTGCTGTCCTGCAGCGTCACATTTCCGCGGCGCAGAGCAGGACGCAGGAATGCCGTCGCGGCGCTGTGGCGGCGTCCTTCATGAATAGTCGACTGGCTGCGGCCCAGCCCTTCCTGTTTCTCGCCATTGTAATCTTCGGTAAAGCCGAACCCCATGGCATTTCCCGCTTCGATCCAGGATTCCCACAACGGGTCATCAGACCTGGCGCTCTGGGTGTGCAGTGGTCCGTCGTTGCCGCGCCATTCATCGCCGCCCTTTTCCCAGCTCTCCATCCGGCGGAAATAAGGGAGTACATCTGCATAGGACCAGCCGGCGGCGCCCTTGTCGGCCCACCGGTCGTAATCACCCCGATGGCCGCGCACATAGGCCATAACGTTGATCGAAGACGATCCGCCGACGACCTTGCCCCGCATGGCCTCGATCTCGCGCCCGTTCAGTCCCTCTTCCGGCTCGGTATCATAGCCCCAGTCATGGGCGCGCTTTTCGTGCATTTTGCCGAGACCAAGCGGAATATGAATAAGCGGGTCCGTATCGGGACCGCCTGCCTCCAGGACAAGAATCCTGTTGCTGGGGTCTGCCCCCAGACGATAGGCAAGCAAACATCCGGCGCTTCCCGCACCCACAATCACGTAATCGTATTCTTTCGTCCCGGCCATACCGTCAGCTGCTCCCTGAAAATCGGCGACAATGCATCGCCAGCTGTTGAAGCAGGTATTCTAAGGGCCCGGGGCGCGATAGAATAGTACGCTATCTAAGTTTCATCTCCGCGGGGTTCGGCGACCTCCAAAAACAGAATTGAAGACATGACCGAGATATACATCGATGCAGATGCCTGCCCGGTAAAGGACGAGACGGTCCGGGTCGCGGAACGCCACAATCTGGCCGTCCACATGGTCAGTGACGGCGGCATCAGGCCGAACCCGCACCCGCTGGTCACTACGACAATCGTCACTCAGGGGTCGGATGCGGCGGATGACTGGATCGCCGAGCGCATTGCCGAAAAGGACATCTGCATCACAAACGATATTCCGCTGGCAGCGCGCTGCATCGAGGCCGGTGCCCGGGTGGTCCGGCCCAATGGCGAGCCACTGGACGCAAATACCATCGGCAGCGTCCTCGCGACGCGGAACCTGATGACGGATTTACGCTCTGCCGGCACTGTGACTGGCGGACCACGGCCATTCGATAAAAAAGACCGGTCTAAGTTTCTCGATTTTCTGGAAAGAACGATCCGCGAGCTTCAGCGCT
>CAJQLI010000244.1 GCA_905479125.1 uncultured Alphaproteobacteria bacterium
GCACCTTTTCGTCATGCCTCTTGCCGACGCGCCACGCCTAGCGTAAGTAACTATATAGTTATTTCAGGCTAGGACCCGGCATCCTACCTGTCAATAAATCTTCTCGCGCCGCGCAAGGCCCTGTCCTGGCGAAGCGGAACAAAAACCCGATGGGGGGTTGGATGGCAGTACTCACTTATATCCGGCGATACTGGATCGCTGTCGCGGCACATCTCGCGGTGCTCCTAGCCTGGCAGCTGTTCGTCCAGCTTGGCGAAATTGAACCCTATATAATGCCTTCGCCTCTCGCGACGATCATGACACTCGGGGACGACAACGCCTGGGTTCACAATACGCTCTTCACCGCGGGGGAAATCTTCGGTGGATATTTCTGTGCCGTAGTGTTCGGCGTCAGCATGGCTCTGTTTTTTTCCTGGTCGAAGCTTTTGGACGCAGCCCTGATGCCGCTGTTGATCAGCCTGAACATGATACCGAAAGTCGCGCTCGGCCCGATCTTCATCGTCTGGTTCTCTTATGGCATGGGCTCGAACATCCTGATGGCCTTTGCCATCAGTTTCCTGCCTATCCTGATCACGACGGCGCGCGGTCTGCAGGAAGTGGAACCCGACCTGATAGACCTGGTACGCACCCTGCGGGCTTCCCGCTGGCAGATATTCACCAAGATACAACTCCCCGGGTCCCTGCCGTTCATATTTTCAGGCATGAAGGTCGCCGTCGTCCTGGCCGTCGCAGGAGCGATCGTCGGTGAATTCATCGCGTCCGAAGAAGGGCTCGGCTATCTGATGATGCAGCGCCAGGTCGAACTCGATACCGCATCAATGTTCATGGCTGTGCTATTGATTACCCTGATCGGATCAGTCCTGTACGGGCTCGTAATAATGCTGGAAAAAATCATGGTGCCGCGGGACGCGCGGCTCGGATGAGGTACATGCCATGACCGCCCCGTTCATTCGTCTTTCCGGCGTTCGCAAGGAATTCGAGACCCGCGGAGAAACTTTCCTCGCCGTATCCGACGTTACATTCGACGTAACGGAAGGTGAGCTTGTCGCCCTCGTCGGCCCTTCCGGCTGCGGCAAGACCACCGTGCTCAAGATGATCGCCGGGCTGCACGATCATTCCGGCGGGGACATGCAGATCGGTAGCACCGACGGCACAGGGTTCAGCGCCGACAAGGACATCGGCATGGTCTTTCAGCAACCCTTACTGCTGAAGTGGCGCAAGGTGCTGGAAAACGTCCTTCTGCCCGCCGAAATCCTGGGCATTCCCATGGCGGAAGCCCGCGAGCGCGCCAGGGACCTGCTTAATCTTGTCGGCCTGAACGGCTTTGAAGGCAGCTACCCGTATGAGCTGTCCGGCGGCATGCAGCAACGCGCCGCCATCGCCCGGTCACTTGTCCATGATCCGAAGGTTGTCCTGATGGACGAACCCTTCGGCGCGCTGGACGCGTTGACCCGCGAGAGCATGAATATCGAACTGCTGAGGATATGGTCTGAAAGCAAGAAGACGATCCTGTTCGTCACCCACGGGATCCAGGAAGCCGTGTTCCTCGGCAGCCGCGTGATCGTGCTGACCTCCAGCCCGGCGCGAATGGCGGGAGACATCAAGGTGGACCTGCCTTACCCCCGCAAGCTCGAGATCAAGACTCATGAGGATTTTGGCGTCTATACGCGCCAGATTTACGGCCTGCTGGGAATGACCTGAGCGGCGCCCGACTGATCACCGGATATCAGGCTACGGCTGCGCTTTCACGACCGAGATACAGATCACGCCCCGCGTTAAGCACACCAATCTTGCGATCGGCAATGTAGCGTTTGTGATTCCACAGGCCGCAATCGGGATGAATATAAGTCACGCGGCCCTCACCCATGATGCTTTCGGCCCGTTCGATCAGCCTGGCAATGTCGTCCGGCGATTCCGTCATCGTGCGTTTCACGTCCACAACACCAAGCCCCATGCCGATTTCAGGGCGGAGTTCCTTGAACGCCACCAGGTCTTCAGCCGGCCTGTGCGCGCATTCCATGACGATATGATCGACATGAAGCGCGTTCAGGTAATCCATCAAACGCCCCCAGGATCCATCCTGCGGCTGCTGGCCTGCATAATTCCCGAAGCACAGATGCACTGACGGAATACCGGGCACTGCATCCAGCACCTTGTTCATGGCGGATGCCGCCCATTCCCACTCTTCGGGATTGCCAGGCAGGTTAGCCTCGTCAATCTGCACGATATCGGCATCAAGGCGCGCAACCTGTTCGGCGAGAACGTCGGCAATTGCGTCAGTAACCGCTTCAATGCTGCCGTAATGATGATCGACCAGCGTTTTTGCAAGCATGTGGGGTCCGGTCAGCGCAAACTTGAACGGCTTTTGCGCCAGCGCCTTCGCTCGACGGCAGGGAAGCGCCAGGTTCATCGTCCCGCTGCTGATCGCGCTTTCGACCACGCCCGCCGGCAGACGACGCCAGCCCATATTCATGTCGGATTCGAACTGGCGGATGAGATCAAATGTCAACGCAGAGCGAATACCCTCCATCGGCGCGGTGAAATATTCGATCATGCCGTTGGTTTCAGGATGGCTGAGATCGTAGCGATACACCTCGCCGTCGCAGACGACGTCGAGCCCCGCGGTTTCCTGCGTGTGCAGGATGACGCGCGTCGCATCGGTGATATCCTGCTCCGACGGACTGTTGCCGAGCCAGGCGGGCACCGGATAGGAGCCAACAGTGGTGGTCTTGATGCGGGGCGCTGTATCCATGATCATAATCCTTGCCGAATTGCCGATCCCGGCGTAAGTAACTAAATAGTTATTTCAGGCTAGGGCTGGCACCATCTTCTGTCAACCGGCTCTGCGACCCACTCTTACCCACCCAATGCAGAACTTCGAATTATGACACTCGAGACCGACGCCAAGACAACGAAAGTGCCGATACGCCGCGACCCGGACGCATCGCGACAAAGAATCCTCGCCGCGGCCACGGAGATGTTCGCCGAGCAGGGCCTCGATGGCGCGCGGGTCGACGAGATTGCCGACCGGTCCGGTATGAACAAGCGGATGCTCTATCATTATTTCGGCAACAAGGAAGAACTGTTCGGCGCCGTTCTCGAAGAGCTATACGAAACCATCTGCCGGGAAAGCACGAAGCTCGACCTCGGCACCGGATCACCGCCCGAAGCGATGCAGCGACTTGTTGATTTTGCTCTCAACTTTTACCTCGATAACCCGCACGCCATGACGCTGCTGAACAATGCAAACCTGCACAAGGCGCGGCACCTCAAACAATCCGGGCGGGTCCGGTCAATTCATGAACCGTTCGAAGACATGATCAAGGCCCTGCTCGACCGTGGCGTCGCCAATGGCGACTTCCGCGGCGGCCTGAACGCCGCGCGGCTCTACATCACCATCGTGGGGCTGACATATTATTACCTGTCAAACGGACACACCCTGTCGCTGGTCTATGATCGCAACCTGTACGACAGAAAAGAGCTGCGCGCCTGGCGCGAACATATGCACGACGTAATCGCCCGCTTCGTATCCGCCGATCAACCGGCAGCAAATCTCTAGAAAAAGGGAGTCTATCGCATGACTGAACATCGCCTCGGAATCATCATGAACGGCGTCACCGGCCGCATGGGAACCAACCAGCACCTGATCCGTTCCATTCTTGCCATTATGAAAGAAGGCGGCGTGAAGCTTCAGAACGGCGACACCGTCATGCCCGACCCGATCCTTGTTGGCCGGAACGCCGCAAAGGTTGAAGCGCTTGCCCAAGAGCACGGCGTCGAACGCTGGACGACCGACCTGGATGCCGCGATTGCCGACCCGAAGGACACATTATTCTTCGATGCGGCCAGCACCAACCTGCGCGCAGACCTCATCCGCAAGGCGATTGATGCCGGGAAAGATATCTATTGCGAGAAACCATCGGCGGCGACGCTGGAAGATGCGATAGAGCTATACCATCGCGCAGAGAAAGCAGGCGTCAAACACGGTGTGGTCCAGGATAAAATCTTCCTGCCCGGCCTGCAGAAAATGAAAAAGCTGATGGATGACGGTTTCTTTGGCCGGCTCCTGTCGGTGAAGATCGACTTCGGCTACTGGGTATTCGAAGGCGACTGGCAAGAAGCGCAACGTCCGAGCTGGAACTACCGCAAGGAAGACGGCGGCGGCATTATTCTCGATATGATGCCCCACTGGCGCTACGTGCTCGACAACACCTTCGGCAATGTCAAAAGCGTCACCTGCATGGGGCGCGTGAATATCGACAAGCGCTGGGACGAAAACAACGAACCCTATGACGCTGATGCCGACGACGCATCCTACGCGCTCGTCGAACTTGAAGGCGGCGCGGTCGTCAATATATTTGCCTCCTGGTGCACGCGCGTCCGGAAAGATGACCTGGTCACATTCCACGCTGACGGCACACATGGTGCCGCCGTAGCCGGCCTGACAAAATGTCAGATTCAGGACCGTCCCGGCACCCCGTCCCCCGTCTGGAATCCGGACGAGCCGCAAAAAACCGATTTTTTCTCAACATGGACCGAGTACGGCGCGGACATGGAATTCGATAACGGCTTCAAGTCGGAATGGGAGATGTTTATCAAGCACCTCCACGAAGATGCGCCCTTTCAGTGGAACCTGCGCGAAGGCGCCAAGGGCCTGCAACTTGCAGAAGCAGCCATGCAGAGCTGGCAGGAACGCCGCTGGATAGATATCGACGAAATTGCGGAGTAAGACCGATGGCAACGCTTACGCTGCCCTGCGCCGATGACGGGCTGGAAAACTACACCACCGGGACGCCACGCGATTTTCCCGAAGCAGCAGACCGGCCGTTCAACCGGGTCGCCTACGCCGCCGCCCATGTGGTGCCGAATGCGACCGCCGACAACGACCCGTGGATCGACACCGACGTCGATTGGGACCGCACGATCGCGTTCCGCACCCATCTATGGAACCTGGGCCTTGGCGTCGCCGAAGCAATGGATACAGCCCAACGCGGCATGGGTATGGACTGGCCGACATCGCTAGAACTGATCCGGCGCAGCGTCGAAGCATCGCGCGACATTCCCGGCGCCGTCGTGGCATCAGGTGCGGGAACCGACCACCTCGCCGCCTCGCCCGATCTTTCAATCGACGACGTCATTGCGGCATACGAAGAGCAATGCGCGGCGGTCGAAGCCTGCGGCGGGCGGATCATCCTGATGGCAAGTCGCGCACTCGCCGCATGCGCCAAGTCCCCGGACGATTACGCCAAAGTCTATGACCGCATCCTCGGCAACGTAAAAGAGCCTGTGATCGTTCACTGGCTGGGCGAAATGTTCGACCCGGCGCTGAAAGGCTACTGGGGCAATGCCGACCACTACGAAGCGATGGATACCTGTCTGGACGCTCTGAAACGGAATGCCGACAAGGTCGACGGAATCAAGATTTCCCTGCTCGACAAGGACAAGGAAATACGGCTGCGGCGCGGTCTGCCCGACGGGGTGCGGATGTATACCGGCGACGACTTCAATTATGCCGAACTGATCGCGGGAGACGAAGACGGTTATTCGGATGCATTGCTCGGTATTTTCGATGCGATTGCCCCCGCCGCGTCCGCCGCGCTCTCTGCCCTCGCCGGAAACCGACCGGAAGAATTTCACGATATCTTCGCACCAACCGTTCCGTTATCCCGTCACATCTTCAAAGCCCCGACACGGTTCTACAAAACCGGTGTTGTTTTTATGGCGTACCTCAACGGTCATCAGGATCATTTTGTCATGGTCGGCGGCCAGCAGAGCACACGGTCGATCGTTCACCTCGCCGAGATCTTCCGGCTGGCAGACAAGGCGGGCTTACTGAAAAACCCGGACGACGCTGCCGCCCGGATGAGCCGGGTCACGGCCATCCACGGAATCGGAGTCTGACCGATGACTGCACCTGACCGCAAAAAGCTCGCCATCAACCAGGCGACCACGATGACACAATGGACCCTGCGCGAAGCCATCGAGGGCTACGCGACAAAGGATATCCGCGGCATCTCGGTCTGGCGCGACAAGCTCGCCGAATGCGGTGTTGATGAAGCGGCGAGAATTCTGAAAGACAATAATATGACCGTCACCGGCCTATGCCGTGGCGGCATGTTTCCGGCCAATGACGATGCAGGACGTCAAGCGGCACTCGACGACAACCACCGGGCCGTTGATGAGGCCGCCGCCATTGGCGCTCAATGCCTCGTCATGGTTTGTGGTGGCCTGCCTGACGGATCGAAAGACATGATCGATACCAGGAAACAGGTAGCCGACGGCCTCGCCGCCATGCTCCCCTATGCCATCGACGCCGGCGTTGCGGTTGCCATCGAGCCGCTTCACCCCATGACCGCCGCCGATCGCGCCTGTGTTAACACCCTCGAACACGCCCTCGACCTTTGCGATGCGCTGGGCGATGGCATTGGTGTCGCCGTAGATTGCTATCACGTCTGGTGGGACCCCAAGCTCGAGGAGCAGATTGCCCGGGCCGGAAACAGAATTCTCGGCTTTCATGTCTGCGACTGGCTCGTCCCGACCGTCGACCTGGTGTGGGATCGCGGCATGATGGGAGACGGGGTGATCGATATCCCCCGCATTCGGGGCTGGGTCGAAAATGCGGGCTATCGCGGCTTCAATGAAGTTGAGATATTCTCGGAACGGAACTGGTGGAAACGCGACCCGACAGAGGTCGTCGACACCTGCATCGATCGTTATCAACACTTCGTATAAGGGAACCAGTGATGGCAAGCGCAGAAGGTCTAAAAGAGGTCGGCTATTTCGATTGCGCCGGGGGCGGACAGATCCGCGTCGACGGCACGACGGCCTATATCGGCCACATGGCCAATCCCTTCGGCACCAGCATCGTCGATGTCGCCGACCCGAAGAACCCGAAGCTGCTGTCGCATATCGGAATGCCGGAAGGTACCCATTCGCACAAAGTGCATGCCCAGGGCGACCTGATGGTGCGCAATCATGAACTCATCGGCCCGGGCATGCCCGACGATTTTCATACCGGCGTGGGCATCTACGATGTATCCGACAAGACCAACCCCCGGCAGATTTCCACCTGGGATACCGTTGGCCGCGGTGTTCACCGTTTCGATTTCGACGGCCGCTACATGTATTTCTCCTCCACTGTCGAAGGCTATCGCGGCCCAATCATGGTCGTCCTCGATCTGAAGGACCCGGAAAACCCGGTCGAGGTCTGCAAATGGTGGATCCCCGGACAGTGGGAAGCCGGCGGAGAGGAATACCCCTGGGGCGACGGACCAGAGCCGCGCTGCCACCATCCGCTGCGCATGGGCAACCGTCTGTATATGAGCTACTGGCATCACGGGCTGTTCATTCTCGATATCGAGGACCTGTCCAACCCGAAAATGATCTCGTCGTTCAACACAGGACCGACATTCCCGCATCCGACGCATACCGCGCTGCCACTGCCGTTCGATATCGGCGGGCATCGTCATATGATCGTCGCCGACGAGGACGTTGCCAAGCTGCGGCCCCATGCACCGGCCTTTATGTGGATATTCGACATAACGGATGAAACAAACCCGATCCCGGTCTCATCGTGGCAGGTCAACGGCCTGGATATGATCGGCGAACCGCAGGGTATGTTTACCGGCTGCCATCAGCCGAGCGAGATCATCACCAGCTCGGTTATCCCGTTTGCCTGGTTTGCCCGCGGCATCCGCATGATAGACATCGCCAATCCGCATGCGCCTGTAGAAGTCGGACATTTCGAACCGGACCCGCAACCCGGTTGCGACCGCATATGCGCAAACGATATCACGGTCGACGACCGCGGCCTGATTTACGTGATCGACCGCCTGCGGGGGTTCCATATCGTCGAACAGGTCTGACCGGGAAGGAAGCGCCTTCATCAGGTCGTCATCTGTACATCTCGCATGCCAGTTATGCGCAATCCCCATTTTGGGTAGCGACGTGCGAGTGCTAAGATACTGAAATAACTATTTTATTTTCGGGAGATGTATCATGGCGACATCAACGGATGGATCGATGAGGCGCGGCGCAAATCGCGAAGCACTTCTCGACGCGGTCTATGACAAGCTCGACTCCCTCGACCTCGCGCCATATTGGGCCGTGAACCCTAATGAAAGTCAAAATGACGAAGACGGCCAGGTGCTGAAAGGCGCAAAGGCCATCCCGTTTATGTGGAAGTATTCGGACATAGAGCCCCTGCTCTATGAAGCGGCCGAACTGATTACGATGGACGATTCCGAGCGCAGGTCCATCGTTCTGGTGAACCCCGGGCTAGCGCCGGTGCGGGCGACAGTCTCGACACTTTATACCGCCTACCGCCTCAACGATCCGCGCGAAATCATGCCGCCGCACAGCCATTCGATTAACGCGGTACGCATTGGCCTGACCGGCGATCAGAATTTTACCGGCGTCGAAGGCGAAGCAATCACTTTCGGTCCGGGCGATGTCGTGCTGACGCCGGCCAACGCCTGGCACAATCACGGAAATCACGGCGACGACTACGCTGTCAATGTCAGCATCCTCGACCTGCCCTTGACCGAGGTATTGAATGCGGCGTCGTTCGAACATGACTACAAGGAAGAAATCGACGGCCAGATGGTGTCCCGCCGCGAACAGACGACGCGCTACTCGGACGACCATTCACATAAAACATACGGATTTGGCGGATTACGCCCCCGCTTCCTTGACCATCACCGCGGAACCGGCGTGCATTCTCCGATGTATGTATACCGCTGGAACAAAACCCGCGAGCTGCTCGAAAATTTTCGCGACCATGAAGGTAGCCCGTGGGATGCAATCCAGGTCGAATACACCGACCCCGTCAACGGTCGGACAGCCTATCCTACGATGACGTTTTTCGGTCAGATGCTGCGCCCCGGCGAACACACGCTGCCGCAGCAGCAGAATGCAAGCCAAGTGGTTATTCCATTCCACGGCAACGGGCATAGTATCGTTGGCGGCAAGCGCTTCGACTGGTCACCTTTCGATGCAATCGCTATTCCGGGCGGTGAATGGTACGAGCACGCAAACGGCTCCGACAGCGAAGAAGCCACACTGTTCTCAGCAAGCGACGAGCCTGTGCTGAAAGCACTCGGCTTCTACAAACGCCACGGCAAAACCGAAAGCGGCGAAATCATTCTGCTTGATTGAAAACGGGTCTATCGACCCGGAATGCCTGGTCACCAGGCAAAAGATAGAGGCCGGCGCCAATCAACCCGTTTCGGGGAGATTCATTCCGGCGGTTAACGGCTCCGGGATATCAATATCCTCGTCATCGGAACGTACCGTCGATAACGGGTTTACGAACTTGTTCTCGAACGGATCGGCAGCCCCGTCGTTGTGGACTGTATATTCGGCAATCACCAGAGAAACCTCCGGCTGCCCGACGCCATCGCGTATAGGCGAAACATTTTGATCAGGTCCTGCATCAGCTGCAGCGTTCTCGGGAACTTCCCGGGGATAACTTTCCGTATCAGGATCCGCGGCCACTGTCGGTTGGGGCGCAGCAACAGCACTACCATCTGCGGCCGACGCGAACTCGGCGACTTTCGGTTCTGATTCGTGCCACGTCGTCGTACGCGCGACATACAAATCATAATCTGCCGGCAACCTCAGCCACAACTCGGCCGTGGTTCCGAAATACTTGGCAAACCGCAATGCTGTATCCGGCGTAACGCCACGTTTGCCGGCGACGATATCGCTAATACGGCCGACGGGCACATCGATATCCCGCGCAAGCTTATTACGGCTCACGCCAAGCGGGGTCATCACCTGATCGAACAGGTTTTTTCCCGGATATTTAGGCGTTGTATCAGTCATCAATTGAAACCGTATTCCGCAAAACGGTAAAGCTCACGAGCTTTGCAAACGGCGATCAATATGGAGTTTTATAGTTAAAGGGAAGCATCAAGGAAATCAGGAAATTCCGTCTGAACTTATACCGCTATCCATAAGGCCGCGTCCTCGCGCAACCGATATCACCACGGTGGCGTAGAGAGTCTGAAAGATGAGGAACGGTAAAAATATGAGGATCCGGCTATCAGGATCGAGCCCGACAAGGATCAATGCACCGATACCCTGCGCGGCGGTAATACAGATATGGAAAAGACTGACCCGGGCATGGCTCCAGCCAATCTGATTGAGCAACTGGTATAGGTGCTCCCGGTGTGCCTGCGCCACATTTTCGCCTCGCAGCACGCGACGACAAAAAGTGAAGGTCGTGTCGAATATGAAATTAAAGAACAACAGCGGGACGACCAAAAAAGATGTCCGTGATACGTCGACCTCCGCCGCGATCACCGCAAGAGCCGCAAAACTGAATCCAATAAACTGGCTGCCAATATCGCCCATAAACAAGCGTGCACGGGGAAAGTTAAAGACCAGAAAACCGGCTGACCCCGCCGCAAGGATGTAACAAAACATATAAACGAAGTACGAGCCCTCGATGAAGGTCACAGCACACAGAAAAGCCGCGACCGTGACCGCCGTGCCGCCGGCCAGCCCGTTCAGACCATCCATGAAATTGAAAATGTTGGTCAGGGCGACGACCCAGAACACGGTCAGAGGATAGCCCAGCCATCCGAGATCAATGGCGCCGATACCCGGCAATGAGACACGGCTAAAGACTATACCAAATGCAAGAAGCACAACTGATGCGGCAATCTGCGCCCCCAGCTTTATTTTGAACGTTTTTAGGCGCTTCAGGTCATCCAGTAACCCGACAAGCGCTATACCCAGCGCAGAAATAATGAATCCGAAAAGATGAAAGGTAGAAAGGCGCGCCTGATCGCTCAACGCCCAAACAGTGGCAAACCCGATCGCAAAAGTCGCGACAATCGCAATACCGCCGGTCGATGGCGTCGGACGAGCATGGCTGGAACGGTGATTGGGCTCATCCAGTATTCCCAGACGCGCAACCAGATATGTCGCAACAACTGACACGCAGAATAACCCTGCCGCAAACAGGATATGATTGACGAGAATGGGCATTATCATGGCGCTCGCATCATAGTCGAAGAACGATCCGAATCGTCCAGAACACCCTATTAATGAGAAATTTCATCGTGCCCGGCTTAAACAATCAGGTTGCCGGGCACGATGAGCGGAGCGAACATTATAGGTATGGTCGCCATGCAAATATCATTCAAGCAGGCAAAATGAGCAAATCCCAGACCAGACAGGTTAAGACTTGCACCGTTTTGAAATAAATAGATTATTCAGCATTCCCTCATCACCGGGCCCAGCACAAAAGAATCCTCGGTGGGGGGCGGTAGCGACGCCACTGCAGTCGGCAATTATTGCCGGGAATTGCAGGTTGCGCCTGTCAGTGGTGAGGATATCATGAGCCCGAACGGCAGGGCCGCATCCGGAGGGATTCATGATAGAACTGGTCGATCTTCGATACGTACATCTTGGCTCATCAAGCGCCGTCGATGCGTCGAAGTGGGCACAGGAGATATACGGCCTGGAAGAGGTCGCACAGGAAAACGGGCGGATTTATCTGCGCGGTGATGATCGTGATCACAACATCTGTTATTACGACGGCGATCCGAAGGACAACACCGTCGGGATCGAGGTCCTAGACTATGATGCGCTGGATCAGGCCGCGCGCCACTTGGAAGCCAATGGCGTGAAGGTTACCTGGGGAGACGACGAGGGTGCAATCGTCCGGCGTTGCATGAAATATCTCACTTTCAGCGACCCGACAGGCAATAAATTCGACCTCGTTGTCCGACCGTTTGCGTCGGGCAGGCGCTATTTTCCGAGCCGCGATGCTGGCGTGCATTGGTTCAACCATATCGGACTTAAAACCAAAGACGCGCCGCGGGATGAGAAATTCTGGTGCACCCTGTTCAATTTTACGGCCAATGACTGGATCGGCGATGCACCTCTGATGTCTTTCGACAAAGTCCATCACCGCTTTGCGCTGTTTCCGACAAACGAGGCAGGGGTTCAGCACATCAATTTCCAGGTAAAGGAAACCGACGACCTAATGCGGTCGTCTTATTTCTTCAATGATCGGCAGATCCGCATCGTTTTCGGGCCTGGCCGCCATGCGACATCCGGCGCCCGCTTCCTTTATTTCGAAGGCCCGGACGGCATGATCTACGAATATTCCTGCGGCGTGCGGATGATAGAACCCGAAGAGGAATGGAAACCGCGCCAGTTCCCGTTCACGCCGGACTCGTTCTGCGTCTGGGGATCCAAGCCCGACATCCCCGAGTTCAAAGACTAGCCGATGAGTGACACCGATTTCGGATCTCTCGGCGAACCTCTGGATCGCACCCAGGCACGGGTCCGCGTCGCGGCACGCGCGCTTGGCAATAACGACCTCGGACACGCTTTCGGTCATGTAAGTGCGCGCATCGATGCTGAAAACTTCCTGGTCTGCGCGTCCAAACCGATGGGGCTGATCGCGACAGGCGAGCCCGGCACCATCGTGCCGATAGACGGCCCGTTGCCGGACGGTGTTCTGGGCGAGGTTCGCTGCCATCAGCAGATATACAATCGCCGGCCCGAGGTGAACGGGATCGCCCGTACCTTCCTGCGCGACGTCATGACATTATCGACATTCCAGCGCACACCCAAACCGCGCATCGGGTTCGCGACCTATTTTGCCCCCTGCCCACCGCTTTGGGACGACCCGCTGCTCCTGCGGGACGACGCCGCTGCAGAGAAATTCGCAGAAACACTCGGTGATGCCCGCGCCATTGTTATGCGCGGCAACGGGTGCGTTCTGACCGGCGCTACGGTCGAAGAAGCAATCGTGATGGCGTTTTTTCTCGAAGAAGCGGCGAAAACCGAGCTTGCGGTTATGGCCAGTGGCCAGGAAGCTGCCTCCATTATCTTTTCACCCGAACAGTCAAAGGCACGGGCCGTCTCCTCGGGGCGTATCTTTGAGCGCATGTGGGATTATCTGACCGACGGTGACCCGGAAGCATAGCTCCCCCTCCCATCCGGTCAGAAAATCCTACGCCGACCTGAAAAGCAAAAATTTTGGCCCCGACAAGCTCACGTTCTCCGGCAATGTCACGGTAGAGAGACTGCTCGGCCATCATGGGGTTCCCTATAAAGACATCAAGGCTAATGGTGGCACGATTTATCGTGTCGGCTACAGGGCTTCGGCCGCGCTCATGAAGGACGGCCATGTAGATGCCCGCGTCGCGCTGACGAATGTGCTGAATTCATCCTTTATCGCACTCGACTTTCAGCACGGCATCCAGTTTTTGCCGATCGAAACGAAAATTGCCGACAAATTCGTCAAGGAAACGGGGGGAATGTACTGGCTCAGCGCTAGACAATAAAACCTCCGACTGCCCCCTTAAACCGCGGCCAGATTTGGATATAATAGGATATAAAAATAATCGATAATCTGGGAGCGACCATGGCTGATCGTCCGAACTTCCTCTTCATCATCACCGACCAGCATCGCGGCGATCATCTGAGCTGTACCGGCCATCCGGTATTGAAGACACCCCATATCGATTCCATCGCAGCACAGGGAACGAAATTCGACCGTTTTTATGTCGCAACCCCCGTCTGCCAGCCCAACCGGTCCACCCTTGTCACAGGGCGGATGCCGTCACTCCACGGTGTACGTTCCAACGGGATTCCGCTGGATATGCGCGCCAGCACATTTGTCGAGGGCATGCGCGTTAACGGCTATTCAACGGCACTGGTCGGCAAAAGCCACATCCAGAACATGACCGGCCTGCCCGCCATGCACACACGGCCCGATACCAAGGACGGATACACTTCGCTGCGCGACAAGATGCCGGAAGCCTTCCAGGCGGACACCGAAGGCGATTACGATCAGGAACATCCCGATCGCTGGAAATCAGGCGAGCCCTATGATCTCGACCTGCCATTCTACGGCTTTGAGCACGTTGACCTGTGCACGGAGCATTCGGATCACGTCGGCGGCCAGTACTACACCTGGTTCAAGGAAAAACGCCCCGACGCCGACGACCTGCGCAACCGCGACAATCAGTTCGACCACGACTATGTCGCCCCCCAGGCCTATCGCACGTCGATCCCCGAAGAGTTTTATCCGACGAGCTACATCAAAGAGAAAACCCTCAAATACATCGACGGACATGTCGCAAAGGACAATGATCAGCCGTTTTTCCTGATGGCGTCATTCCCCGACCCGCATCATCCGTTCACCCCGCCGGGCAAATACTGGGACATGTACAAGCCCGAGGACATGGAACTGCCGGCAAGCTTCGATTACGGCAATGTCGAGCCGCCACCCCATGTAAAATGGGCCCGGGAAATGCGCGTATCCGGCAAAGCCGTGATTGATTCCCAGAGCGCATACGCGGTCTACAAGCAGGAAGTACTTGAAAGCCGGGCGCTGACCTGCGGCATGATTGCGATGATCGACGACGCCGTCGGCGAAATTCTCGTCAAGCTCGACGAAGCCGGCCTCTCCGATAACACGATCGTCGTCTTTACCGCAGATCACGGCGACTTCCTCGGCGATCACGGGCTCATGCTGAAGGGCCCCGCCCATTTCGAAGGTGTGACGCGCGTGCCCTTCATCTGGTCCGAACCGGGCGCCGAGGCCAAGTCCACCGACACGCTGGCCAGCACCGTCGATATCGCACAGACCATCCTCGATCGCGCAAGGATCGAGCCCTATAACGGGATCCAGGGGCGCAGCCTGGTCAACGCGATCAAGGGAGATACCGACCCGGAGGCCGTCGATTCAGTCATCGTCGAGGACGACCAGCAACGGGTCTATTTCGGCTACACCAAGCCGCCGCGCATCCGCTCGCTGATCACCGATACGTACCGGCTGACCGTTTCGGCCGGGGAGACCTGGGGCGAGCTCTACGACCTGAAGGCCGATCCGGACGAGATGAACAACCTGTTCGACGACCCCGGCCACGCCGCGATCCGCGCCGAGCTGTTCGAACGGCTGTCTTTTCGCCAGATGGAACTGGTCGATACCAGCCCGATGCCGACGATGCGGGCTTAATCCACCAGCAACAGCGCGACGATACCTTACCGCCCCGCACTCCGCCACTTGTCCATCGATCGTGCGCCCGTGTAGCCGAGATACCTTGCCCCGAACAACCACCAGAGGCTCTCGGGAATGGCCATCAGCAGATTGGTCAGGTTACTCGCCGCGGTCGCGACGTGATCCGGCCACCAGATACCGATGACTGCCCCGACAACGCAAAGCAGGATGACGAGGTAAATCAGATACAGGAAGGTCGGCCGCGCCCGACTGGTCCGCGGGTCCGCGCTGTTCCGGACACAGTAAGAATCGGAACCGGAACGGCCTGACGTAGGGCACACTGCGAAAAATCGATCAAACATGGCACCTCCTTACTCTCAAAAGGCATTGCGAAACCCAGCGCTGGATCGTCGGGATTCTTTACAATCCGGGACGCCCTCGGCGACGGGATTTCGCTAACACACTATAATTACGGGATTCTGATAACTGGCACGGAAATTGCATCATTTATACCAAGCGGCCCCGAGTTAGATGTCGCCGATGGGTAAATTTGCAGGCAGGCAGATAAAATGATTGGAATCGTATTCAGGCTGTATTGCGTCTCCGTACCGGCAGTCGTGGTCGCTGTTACCTGGTCACCGCTCGGTTTCGGCGGCTAAAACTACCTTCTTTCCGCCGCGCGACCCGAAATAAATTTCGGGGTCCGCCGCGATTCAGCATAGAAAAAGGGCGGGAAATGATCCCGCCCTTATCATTTCCGGCACTTAATACGCTCTTACAGATGCTCTTCGATCCAGTCGAAGATAGCCGGGCTCTGATGCACCCAGCAATCATGTGAACAATGCACGGTGCCACCCACCTTGGGGTCTTCGTACAGCACCAGCGTCTTGTCCTCGGCGCCGATCTCATCGAACAGCTTTTTGGCCCCTTCCCAGTTCATGAGTTTATCGCTCGTGCCGTGGGTCATCAGGGTCGGCACCTTGATGTTCTGGGCGATACCTTCCATCGTGAACGCCTTCAGCTGTTCGCGGGCCTCCTCATGGCTGACCCCACCCAGAAGCCGCTGTACGACCGGCTGAAGGTGTTCATAGAAATCATAAAGGTCATCGAGAATGGAATAACAACCGGCCCATGACACCAGGCACTTGATCCGGTCTTCGAATGCCGCAACACGGGGTGCGTAATACCCCGCCATTGAAATGCCCATCAGGCCAACCCGGTCCACATCGATTTCCGGATGGCTGAACAGATAATCGAAACACGCCTTGCCCGGCACTTCGTAATCGGCCCGTGTCGGGATATCCTTCAGATACATCGACGAGCCGCGGCCGGGGGTGTCGACGAGCAGCATGGCGTAGCCGCGCTCCACCATTTCCTTGCCGCTGAAATAAATCTCCTCGGCGAATGCATCTGCACCGCCAATAAAGAAAAGAGCCGGCCATTTCCCGGGCTTCGGATTACGCGGATGGCAGAAATATCCGTCATATGTCTCGTCGCCGCATTTGACCTCAATCACCTCGATGGGCGGATCGTGCAACGCGGCGGCAGCACGGAAATTTTCCTGGCTCTTCCTGAAATAGGCCGCTTTTTCGTCATTCCGGTCGTAGCGCAGGAAAACATCGGCCATGCGCCAGTACTGGTTGGCGGCGAAGAAATACTTCATTGCAGAACGTTCGTGTCCGTCAGCCAGACACTTCTTCGCCCGCGCCTCGGTATCCTCCGCCTTTGCAATCCACGCCTTTTCCCAGCTTTCGTGGTTGCCGGGCTCTATTTCCCGGCAGACGCGGGCAATCTCGAATACATCACCACCGCCTTCACCGGCCTCGGCAACCAGGCGGAGGGTCTGAGAGCCCATGCCCTCGGTTGGAAAGAAAAAATCGAACATGACTCTACTCTCTTGCAGTTTATTTTATATCGTTTTACCGTTTTCTTTAAGCATATCGCCGCCGTTCTGGGAACCTCGCGCCGGCTAGGAGCAGCGCCGCCGGCCACATCAAACGCGGTTCAGCCGCCACCGAGCAGGCGCCCAAGACCTAGAAGACTAACTGTGGCCCCTTCATCGCTTCTCCCACTAGCAAGGATCGGCGCCCGACGACCGCGGCAGCGCGCCTCGACCAGGCGGCGACTGCGCCGCGCTTCTTCGACCGTCGTGGCATCAACCGTCGACGGTGGTGTTGGCGGTGGCGGCAAAGAGGGGCACGAGGGGCTGAAACTAGCGCCGAACCGCTGGTTATTCCGGGGCCTGAAACGGACATCACCGACGTATCTGTGACCACGGGACTTCATGGTAATCTATCCTCATCGTTTCGAACAGTAATTCAGCACCTGCGGGTCTGACGTCTCCTTCGCCTTCGGAAGGCAAACACGCCTTTCATCGCCACAACCGGTCCCGCCCGCGCCTCACGGTTCCGCACGACGTCTTCCCCCGACACCAGCCAGGTAGACGGCAGGCCGTTCGCATCCGCCGTGTCGCGGACAAAGCGGTTCGCATCCAAATGCTCGTGCACCGCAGGATTCAGTTGAGAGATTAGTCCGGGTTCCTCGATCGTCTTGCGTAACCCGGCGGCTTCGATGTGTTTCTGGACGCGGATCAGAGGCGATGCATATTCGAACTCCACCCCGGGCCTTTCAGCACTGAAGGAAGCGCTGCGAACATGCCAGATAACGTCGGATTTTATGTCCGCGCCGGAGACTTGGCCGGCCAAATTATGGTGGAACCAGTACGGCCTAAATTCTCCGCCGGAGACGAGAACTTCCAATCCTAAATGCGGCATCCAGATTGTGCTTAGAAACAAGCGTACCTCGGTTTCCTTGAGCAGCAGGTAATTGTCCTTGGCGTAGTCGGCGAACGCGAACTGTTCAATCTGGAGCAGGTCGGTCTATTCGTTCCACGTTACGACCGCCGTCATCTGACAGTCTTCGGAGACATCATTACCGACGCGCGTCTCCATCGACGACATGACCGCCGCGGAAAAAATTTCGCGCACTAGCATAGCCCCATAGCGATAAACCGATCATCGCCCTCACCGCAAATGAGATGAAAAGGGGCCAGGAGACTCACCGGGACGCCGGCATAAGCGACTATGCCCCCAAGCCGGCAACCCCCAACGCACTATCAGAAGCAATTCGGCGTCAGGCCGGCGGCGCGCCCATAAAAAGCACAACCAAACCTGGCCCAGATTAAAATCAAAGTCAGTCACCAATTTCAAGGGCCCTAATTCCCTGCCTTTTCGAAAGTCAGGACGCCTTGCTGAAGTCTCCGGTCATTCTACCGACAGAAATTTACTCGCCATTTCATCTGCTCGACGATAGTCTCCTCAGTACTAATCAAGAATTCACTCTGGGGAGACTAAACATGCAGAACCTGAAGATCATATTCGGCGCGCTTGGTGTATGCGCTTTATCAGCATCCTCCGTCCACGCGGAAACGGTACTTCGTATCAGTTCATGGGCACCGCCGACGCATTTCATCAATTCGAAAGTATGGCCTGAATGGGGTGCGATGGTTGAAAAAGTCACCGAGGGCCGAGTCAAAACAAAGATCGAATACAAGCTGGCCTCTCCGCCGAAGCAGTTTGGTATTGTACGCGACGGCATCGCCGACGCCGCCTGGATTTTCCATGGCTACAACACCCGCTACGTCGCAACCCAGGCCGTCGAAATGCCGGGCCTCGGAACCAGCGGTGAAGCCGCGGCGGTCGCTTACTGGCAAGTTCATCAAAAGTACCTGAAAAAGGCGGATGAGCACCGCGGTGTTGTGTTGATCGGTCTCCATTCACATGGCCCTGCCGTTATCCATACGAAAAAACCGATCAGGTCTCTCGATGACCTCAAAGGCCTGAAAATACGGGTACCCGGCGGTGTCGGCAGCCTTGTCGGGCGTGCGCTCGGCGTTACGGCAGTCAAACTTCCGGCGCCGAAGGTATATGAATCCCTGTCATCCGGTGTAGCGGACGGGGTGTTCATGCCTATGGAGACGCAGAAGAGCTTTCGGCTCAAAGAAGTGGTTCCGAATGTAACCATTATGCCGGGCGGGCTCTATTACGGCAGCTTCGGCTTCATCCTCAATCCACGCCTTCTCGCCAAACTGTCCAAGAAAGACCAGGCGGCAGTGATGAGCGTTTCCGGGGCAGAATTTGCAAAGCTGGGCCGTCACTGGGATGAGGCCGATACGGTCGGGCGCGCAGATGCGTTGAAATCGGGCACCAAAATCGCTGTCGCGACCGACGCGATGAAGGCCGATTACTATGCCCGCATGAAACCGGTCGAGGATGCCTGGGTTAAAAAGGTGTCCAAATGGTTTGACGGCAAGGCTGTCCTCGCGGAATTGCGCGCCACCGCCCGGGCGTATGAGAAAACCAAGAAATAGCCATGGCGGACAACGTCCCGCCTGAAACAGAACCCCGTTTGGAAAGCCGGTCGAACCGATGGTTCGGCTGGCTGACCGACGGGTTGTCTGCGTTCGTGCTGTTTGCCCTTATGGTGATGACCTGCATCGACGTATTCGGTCGCGAAATTCTGAATGCACCGCTCGACGGTGCAACCGAGCTTACCCAGCTGATGATGGGCGTGATCGTTTTTGCAGTGCTGCCAGTTGTCAGCCTGCGTGAAGAACACGTCACCGTCGACCTCCTGGATAAATGGTTTCCCCGACGCCTGGCACCGCCGCGCCAGGTTATCCTGAACCTGCTCGCATCCGTCATGATGGCCGTTGTCTGCTGGCGCGTCTGGGTGATCGGCGCATTCCAGGTGGATTACGGCGACACCACTGAATTCCTGCGGATTCCCCTCGGCCCGGTCAGCTATTTTATCGCAGTTATGAGCGGGATTACGGCGATTGCACTGCTGATAAATGCAACTCGCCACCTGACCGGCAAAGCGGAGATCAGGTCTCAGGACCCCCGCCTCAACCAATGAAGACGGCATAACGGATTATGGAAGCAGCCCTTATTGGATTCGCCGTTTTGCTCGTGCTGGTATTCCTCCGGATGCCGATCGCTTTTGCGATGGGCGTTGTCGGGTTCGCCGGTTTCGGGTTTTTATCGGGGTTCGACCCATCCCTCGCAATGGTCGGCACGCTTGTGTCGGATACGGCACTTAACTACGGCCTGTCGGTCGTCCCCATGTTTATCCTCATGGGCAACTTCGTCGCCCGCGCCGGACTGTCCTCTGAACTATACGATGCGTCTCATGCCTTTCTGGGCCACAAGCGCGGCGGGCTATCAATGGCGACCATTGTCGCCTGTGGCGGGTTCAGCGCGATCTGCGGGTCTTCCCTTGCAACGGCCGCTACGATGTCCAAGGTCGCCCTCCCGCCGATGCGGAAGTATGGATATGCCGATACGCTGGCCACCGCATCGATCGCGGCAGGCGGCACTCTCGGCATTCTTATCCCACCGAGTGTCATCCTGGTGATCTACGGGCTGATGACCGAGACATCCATCCGTGAACTCTTCGCAGCGGGCTTTCTGCCCGGTTTACTTGGAATTATTCTGTATCTGGTTGCAGTGAAATACGTTGTCTGGCGCGACCCATCGGCCGGGCCGGCAGCCCCGAAACGCAACTGGGCGGACCGCCTTCTCGCCCTCAGGGGTGTCTTCGGCACCCTGCTGCTTTTCGCCATCGTCATGGGCGGCATCTATGGCGGTGCCTTCACACCGACAGAAGCCGCGGGTATCGGTGCCGGCGGTGCGTTTCTGATCGCGCTGTTCCGTGGCGCGCTGACATGGCGTGTCTTTTACGAGGTTCTGGCCGATAGCGCGCGGACGACAGCAATTCTGTTCACGGTGCTGATCGGCGCATTGATATTTTCCAATTTCGTCAACCGGGCCGGCCTGCCCGACGGTCTGCTCGCACTGGTCACAGGAAACGACCTGTCCCCCCTGATGGTTATCATCGTGATCCTGTGTATCTACGTCGTTCTGGGATGCGTGTTTGAAAGCCTGTCGATGCTGCTGCTGACGATCCCGATCTTCTTTCCGGTCGTCAAGGAACTCGGCTATGCCGGGCTCAGCCCGGAACAGATTCTCGTGTGGTTCGGCATTGTCGCCGTTGTTGTCACCGAGATCAGCCTGATTACACCACCGGTCGGCCTGAACGTGTTCGTACTGTCCGGCGTGGTAAAAGATGTCTCAACCGGAACAGTCTTCAAGGGCGTAACGCCGTTCTGGTGCGTCGACATCATCCGGCTTGCGATCCTTGTCGCTATACCGGCGATTTCGCTGTACCTGCCACAGCTATTCTATCATTAGCCCATCGCGGCGCGTTTTTTCTCCAGGCGGATTTTCTGACGGTCCCGGTCGATCACAAAGCGGACATGCTTCGCCTTACCGACAAGGTCTATCCCGTCATGCACTTCGACCTCCAGCGTCACACGCTGGCCGTCAACTTCCATGATCTTTGCCGTGACCGTCGACGTCATCCCCAGCAGCGACGCACCGAGATGATCGACGGACACATGCGCGCCGACGGTTTCTTCTCCCTCGTCCAGATGCTCCTGAACAAGCAGACGGGATGTCTCCTCGATGTCGCGCACCATGTAGGGCGTGCCGTAGACGCGAAGTTCATCTCCCATGAAGGCGATTGTTCTTCCGGTATCGATCTCGAATTTCTGGGTCCGTTCGAGACCGGCGGACAGGCTGTCTTTCATCAGGTCTTTTCTCCGTAGATTTTGCGAATTTCAGTTTTAAGGATTTTACCCATGGCACTTTTCGGCAGTTCGTCAACGAATGCCATCCGGCGAGGGATTTTGTAACCGCCAATCAGATCACGGCAATGCTCGATGATCTCGCTGTCAGTCAGGCTGGTGCCCGGGCGCGGCACAATGGCGGCAAACAGGGCTTCGCCATACTTGTCGTCGGGCACGCCGACAACAGCGCATTCGTGAACATTTTCATGCTGGTAGAGCGCTGCTTCAACTTCGGACGAATAGACGTTCTCGCCGCCGGTGACGATCATGTCCTTCTTGCGATCAAGCAGGAACATGAAACCGTTCTCGTCCATCTTCCCGATATCGCCGGTATGAAACCAGCCATCCCGAAAGGCGGTCGCATTTTCTTCGGGTCGGTTCAGATAGCCGACCGTTACGTTCGGGCCACGCACTACCACTTCACCGCCCTCGCCGAGGGGTACTTCAGTGCCGTCAGCATCAACAATACGCATGTCGATACCGACAAGCGGGCGCCCTGCTGCCTTGAGAATTTCGTATTCACCACGTTGCATCGCCGCGACGTGGACGTCCTCATCCAGTGTCGTCAGGATGGGCGACGTCTCCGTCAGGCCATAACCCTGCTGCACGTTGGCTGCAGGAAAGGCATCCATCGTGCGGCGAATCCATTCCACCGCCATCGGCGACGAGCCGTAATAAACCCGGTCCAGCGATGACAGGTCATAGTTGGCAAAATCCGGGACCTGCAGCGTCAGGATAATCATTGTCGGCGCCATCATCGCAGATGTGACCCGATAATCCTGGAAAGCATCCAGCAGGTTATCAGGGGTAAAGACCGGCAGATAGGCATGTGCAGCCCCCGCCTGCGTATAGCCGGTCCCGAGCAGGTCTGCCGAATGAAACATCGGCGCCACATGCAGGTAGATATCGGCAGCATTTATCTTCATCGGGGCGGTACATTGCTGGCCGTTGGAAAACACGTTTTTATGGGTCAGCCTAACGCCCTTCGAGCGGCCGGTTGTTCCACCGGTATAGAGAAGGATCGCATCCTCTTCCTCGGTGCTGTCATTGCCGTCGGACGGCGCAGCCGCAGCAATCAGGTCGTCGGAAATCCGAAGGGTTGTATCCGTTACCCCCCCTCCCGGAATACAGATGGCACCATCCCGCCACGGCGCGAACTCATCAGCATCGAGAAACGGCAGGAAGGCATCTTCGACGAATAGCTGGGTGACGCCCGCATCATCAAGAATATACCGGATTTCCGGCGGAGCGAGCCGGTAGTTAACGGGCACCGGCACCGACCCGTTCCAGTAACCGGCGTGTAGTAACTCGCAATGACGCCAGGTATTACGGCAGACGATTCCGAACCGGTCACCCTTCCCGATACCGTTTTCCTGCAACACATGGGCGAGCCGCATCACACGGTCCATATGCTCGGACCAGGTGAACTGTCGTTCTTTATCTATTATTGCCGCATTTGCGCCGAACAGACGTTGCGCCCGTTCCAGCGCCGACCGCATGGTCAACATTGACGTCGCTCCGTTTCGCTCCCGTTTTTTCTTACTTTAGCGCGGCAAACGGTGATGAAACAGCGTCAATCGCCACCAGCACCCAGTATCCCGACAGCCTCTATCTCGACCAGCATATCAGGGTGAACGAGCTTCGAGATTTCAAGCAGGGTAGAGACGGGAAAATCACCTTCGAAATATTCGCGTCGTGCTTCCCAGACCTGTTGGCGGTCATTTACGTCCGTCAGGAAAATATTCACCTTCACGATATCCGCCATGGTCCCGCCGGCCGCTTCGATCAGCGCCTTGATCTTGTCGAAAATAACCTTCGACTGCGCATAGGCATCTTTGCCGATAATGGTATCGAATTCATCGCTGCGTGATGTCATCCCCGCGATATAGACATGACGGTCAATCACCAGGCAATTGGACCACGTCCCCTCCGGCGGTTCCCCAACTGCCTCATCACGAATACGCTGCTTCTTCATCCGGACGTCTCCCGATTGCTTTTAAGCATTGTCGTCAAAACGATGCCAATGGCAATCAGGCCGATGCCGATTGCATGGAAAAGATACGGCTGTTCCCCCAGCAACGACATGGCCAGCACCACTGTGTATACCGGGATCAGGTGGACAAAAAGCCCGGCCCTTCCCGGCCCCAGATTCTCCACGGTATGGTTCCACCAGAACAACGCCAGGATTGAGGCAAACACCGCGTTGAACCCCGTTGTCCAAACGGTTTCCCAGATCAGGGGCGTCGCTTTGTAGAAGATGTTCTCGAGAATCCAGAACGGAAATACAACGATTGCCCCGGCAACCAGAATTCCGAACACCAGATTCAACCGATCCAGTTCACGTGGCACCCGTCGCATAAGCACCGCATAGAATGCCCAGGAAACGATGGAAATCAGGACAAAAACATCACCGATATTCAAATCGAAGCTCAAGAATACCGACACGTCGCCGCGCCCGATAAGGTACAAAACGCCGATCATTGAAATCACCACACCAATCCACTGAATCGTCGTCAACCGGTCGCGAAACATCACCCAGGCGACAGCAACAATCACCACGGGTTCCGCCGAATTGATCAACGCGCCACTGATCGCCGACGTGAACTGCAGCCCGACAAACAGCATGCCGTTGCCGCCAATAAACAGCAGCACTCCCTGCAGGCCGATTATCTTCCAGTGCTTGCGCATAAGCGGCAACTGGCTATGCAGGCTGCGGCGACAGATCGGGTAGAGGATCATCAACGCCAGCACGCAACGGAGAAACGACATTGCCGCAGGCGGCACGATCCCGGCCACGTCGCGGACGACAACGATACTGCCGGCCCAGCACAGCATCGCCAGCGCGCCTGCAACGGCGGCCGGCGGTGTATAGCGGGTAAGAATATTAGATGTGGGAGCTGTGCTCACCCAGCGCCTCGTTAACGCGTGGCATAACCTCGGTTGCCATTAGTTCCATCGACCGCCGGTCCAGCGCCGGGTCCATCCAGTCATGTCCGGTATAGAGCAGGGTACCGAATTCGCCGATCTCTTCGCGGAAAGACAGAATCTGGTCGACAACCGAATTGACGGTACCTGCAATAACCTGTGTATCAAGCGACTGCTCAAGCGTTACCTGATCATCCGGCTGATCCGGATATGCCCGGAAAAGTTCCGGCCTTCCGTTTCCGACAAGCTTGGTCATGATGTTGCGGAAATAAAATCCGTAAGGGCCGTCGGGAGATTTTGCGTAATCCCGAGCCTTGGCCTCATCATCCGCGACAAATATCGACTTTGCCACACGCCAGCCCGATCCGTTGACCGGACGTCCCGCCTGTTCAAGCCCTTCGAGATATTTCGGCAGATGAGTCGCCACCCAATGGGCCTGCACATAATTGGACGTGATCGGGTCCCAGCCGCGCGCTGCAGCAGCCGTGATGCCCCGTGAATAGGGCGTAATCGATGTCACGACGATGGGCGGGTGCGGTTTCTGCAGCGGCGTTGAGACAATCCCCTGCCCGATCTCAGCATTCAGCGTGCGTTCGGTTGAGGCCGTCCAGTATTCGTTCTTCAGGTTATAGGGCGGCTCTCCGGCCCAGATAGCCAGGATCATATCGATCGATGCCAGCATCTTTGCATTGCGGTCGATATCCATGGCACCCAACATCTCGGCGTCGGACAGCAGCCCGCCCGGCCCGATACCGAATATGAAACGGCCATCGGTCAGATTATCGATCATCGCAACATGCCCCGCCACCATGGCCGGGTGATAAGACGGTAATGTCACCGCCGCAGTGCCAAAAGTTATACGCGTTGCATCATGGACGAGCGACGCGATGAACATCAGATTGGATGTGATCGGCTCCGCGCGGTCCGTTATGTGCTCACCGATAAAGGCTTCAACATAGCCAAGCTTGTCGGCGAGCAGAATGGCCTCGCGATTTTCCCGCAGGACCTGACGATAGTCCTTGGCCGGGGGATGAACGGGCTGAGTGAAATATCCTAGACGCATAACCGGACTATAGCAGTGCGTTCGGCTTCACGATAGAAATCACACAGCACAGGGAGATTCCGCCATGTATGCCGACCATTCCATCCCGCACGCCGCCGGCCAGATCATCGTTGGGGTCTATTTCATCTGGATGGGATTGAAGAACATCAAACTCTGGGGGATGAACGTCAACCGGATCAAAGCGCAGGGACTTCCTGCGGTGCCGTGTCTGCTTCTCGGATTCACGATCCAGTTTACCGGCGCAATTCTGCTTCTTGCCGACTGGCACACATCTGTCGGGGCTATTCTTCTGATGATCTTTACAGTGCTGGCCAGTGGTCTTCATCACCGGTTCTGGCAGATGGAGGACCCAATGATCCGCACTTATCATTTCCTGCTGATGACCAACAACATGTGCATCTTCGGCGGATTGCTGCTGCTGGTCTGACCGCTACTTCGCCGGCACCACCGGCAACAACAACCGAGATACGTTCTTCGCATTATGCCAGAACGTATCGGTACCGACCTTGTAGTAGAGATACTGATGGGTAAACAGCGAATCCGTCAGCGGGGAATCGCCATTGACGATTTCGAGGCGAATCCGGTGTCCGGCCTTGAAGCGATGCGCACACGGCATGACTTCGATCTCATAGGTGTAAATTTCGCCCGGCTCGATCGGCTGCGGATTGGTATGGGTATAGAACGGGCGTTGTTTCGTGCTGTTTTTCTCGTCTTTTTCTCGGTGCGAGGCGCGCAGCCAGCCTTTGGAGACCACGTTGAACGCCGGCTGCAAGCCTTTGGCGCGATCTTCCTTTGACTGCGGTTGCTGATCCGACAATTTGACCACAAAATCCGTATCGCTGCAGGTCGAGGATGCCTGAAGTTCCAGAATAATCGGCCCCGCGATCTCCAGATCCTTCTCGAGTGGCGCGGTGGTGAACGTCACCACACCGCGCGCCGGGTCCGGGCCGAACGGGCCGAAACCAACCGTCCCCAGCTTCCAGCCCGGATCGGGATAGTCGTAACTGGTCGAGCCACCATTTGTTTTGGGTGCGTCCGTCGTCAACGATCCGTCATTGATCGAGTTGACGCTGCCCGAGGTTTTCTTACTCAGATAGAACGGCTTGTATTTCACATTTTTTGGCGGCCAGGCGGCATCTTCGCGCCATTCATTCCGACCCCCGACATGCAGCCGGACATTCGGCCGCTTGTCGTAACCGTTTTTCTTGCCCTTCAGATAGTAGTCATAGAACGGCAGCAGTTCCTGTTCGTGATACCAGATGTGGTCGAACTGATCATGCGCCTCGAACACATCTTTTGCGCCTGTAACCACCAGCTTCTTCGGCGATTTCACCTTCTCATAACCGAGAATATTACCGCGCAGGTGCAGGCCCATCTTGCCCCAGTGCCCGATCGACAATACCGGCACTTTTATCTCGTCCAGGCGTTCCCAGGCACTGCGTTCACGCCACCAATCATCGTATGTCTGATGTTTCGCCATCTCGCCGGCCAGGTCCAGGGGCATGTACTGACCGCCGGGCCCGTTCGCCGCCCGTTGCAGGTTGTTCACCCGGACCATCTGGTACCACCAGGCCATGAAATCGCAGTACACACCGCCGTGATAGGCAGTCCCACGATACATATCCACCGAGCCATCATAGGGGGCAATGCATTTGAGGCTGGGCGGGTTGACGATGCCCATGAACCACTGGGACCAGGCATAATAGGATTGGCCAAGCCCGCCGACCTTACCCGTACACCATTCCTGGCGGGCAACCCATTCAATGCACTCGTAGTAATCCTGCTGCTCATTCCGATCGAGTAGATTGTAAGTACCGCTGGACTGGCCCGATCCGCGTACATCCATATGAATATACACATAGCCCTGATCTCGGACGTACCATTCCACCGGCCCGACTTCACGCCACAGGAAGAGCGTCGAATGGGGCAGATCATCGGTCTCATACTGGTAGGGAGAGGCTGCAAAAAGGGCGGGGAATTTCCCGGGCGCATCCGGGCGATAAACCCGGCATGCTATCCGTACCCCGTCGCGCATTGTGACGAAGACGGGTTCTTCGATTTTCAGGCCATAGCGCTTTTTCTTCGCAGCAGCCGGTTTCTTCGTCATCGCCTGTCCCCCTATTTGTATCAGGCCAGTGTGTTGGTCAGCGTCCCGACGCCTTCGAGCTCAACTTCCACCGTATCGCCGGCTTTCATGAACACAGGCGGATTGCGCCCGATGCCGACGCCGGCGGGCGAACCGGTCGTCACGAAATCACCAGGCCTGAACCGGTACCATTTTGAATAATAGGAAATGATCTCCGGCAGTTTAAAGATCAGGTCGTCGGTCCTGGTGTCCTGCATAATCTCGCCGTTCAGACGCGTCTGCAGATGGAGATCATGAGGATCGGCGATTTCGTCCTTCGTGACCATTACCGGACCGCAGGGGGTAAACCCGGGCAGGTTTTTACCCATGACGTTTCGTTCCCAGCCGTGAATTGGCCCGAACGGTGGCTCGCCCGCCTTGATATCAGGGATCCAGTCGCGTGCCGAAACGTCATTGGCGATCGTGTAGCCGACCACATAATCCATCGCGTCGGCTTCGCTTACGTTGTGACATTCACGCCCGAACACAAAGCAGAACTCGCCTTCGTAATCGATCATGTCGGGACATTGCGGCGGCACGGTAATGGCTTTCCCAGATCCGAGAAGTGAATCCCGCGTCTTGATGAACCCCGCCGGATGGGCCGGGCGCGGGGTATCCCCCATTTCTGCGAGATGTCGGCCGTAATTCATCCCAACCGAGAAAACGAGCCAGGGGTTCGGGATCGGCGGTGCGAAGCTGGTTTCCGCAAATGCGGTCACAGCTCCTGCACAGGCTTCCATTTCGGCTTCCGCGGAACCGGCAATGCGCCTCAGAGACTCAAGTCCGTCATCGCCACGCTCCAGGATTTCCCGAACGGAAGCAGGACGCCAGCCGGACATCACCGACTCCGGCGCGGTCGCAAGATTAAGGACCTGATTGTCACCAACCACGACGCCGGGTTCACCGCCCTTGGCGGTATCGATTGTTAGCAGTTTCACGGCTGAGATTCCCTGATTTGTTTATATGTCAGACAAGAGCCGTCGCAATTTCCGGGACCGCGACGATGAGTAGAAGGACAAGCAGCATTGTGACCGCAAACGGAACGGCCCCCCAGAAAACATCCTCTATCCGGATGCGTTCGTCTTGCAGATTGCTGTGTATCACGAAACACGCAAGCCCAAGCGGCGGTGTCAGCAGGCCGATCTCTACCGCAATAATGGTGATAATACCGAACCAGATCAAATCGACCTCGAACCCGGCAAGGGCGGGGATCATCAGAGGCACGGTAATCAACATGATCGAACCCGCATCAAGGATCGTTCCCATAAGAATGATGGCGATGATGTAGATGATCAGCAGGCCCGTCAGACCGAGCCCCGACACGTTGACCCAGTGTTCCATCAGATTGGGAATCCCGGTCAGCGCGATCATTCGGGAATAAATATGGGCCGAGACCAGCAAAAAGCAGATAGATGCGGTGACGTGTCCGGTTTCAGACAGGGCTTCCCACAACTTGGCTCGGTTCAGCGCGCGCTTTGCAATCGCCAATACCAGGGCACCGAGCGCACCAACGCCCCCGGCTTCGGTTGCCGTGAACACACCACCGTATATGCCGCCCAGGACCAGCGCGATCAGCAGGAATATCGGCAGGCTTTTGCGCGCTGCCTGCCCACCGGTCATCGTGGCTTCCCGTTTTGTATTCAGCGCCTCGGGGGTCCCGACCTTGTCGGGAAAATAAGTCGCCATCACCCAGATCAGGACGCAGTAGGCCACCGCCAGAACAATCCCGGGAAGGATGCCTGCAATAAACAGATCGCCGATCGATTGTTCCGCCAGAATGCCGAACACGATGAGCAGCAAACTGGGCGGTATCAGCATTCCGAGCACGGATGAACCGGCCACCACGCCAACCGAAAAACGCGGTCTGTAGCCAAGCCGCAACATTTCCGGAACCGCAACTTTCGTAAAGACCGACGCCGACGCAATACTCGTTCCTGTAACGGCAGCAAAAACCGCGTTCGCGCCGACGGTCGCCGTGCCCAGTCCCCCTTTCATTTTGCGGAAAAGGTGATTGGCGACGTCATAGGTATCGCTGCCGATCCCCGAAATACTGACCAGGAACCCCATCAGGACGAAAAGAGGGATAACGCCGAATTCATAACGTTTCATGCCTTCGCCGACCGACAGCGCAAGCAACTTTCCGGCAAGATCAATGTCTTCGCGTACCAGCCAAACGCAGATGAACGAA
>CAJQLI010000245.1 GCA_905479125.1 uncultured Alphaproteobacteria bacterium
CCTCGGCGCGTTCCGCGCGCCAATGGCAGAGGTGTTTCATCAGATCAAAGACGGTCGCGGTTTCCAGCTAGTCCGCGGTCTACCGGTCGTCGACTGGGACCGGCTGGACCTGGCGATCGCCTACTGGGTAATCGGCCTGCAGATCGGGACACCCCTGTCGAACAACCCTGACGGCGACATGATCGGTCACGTCACCGATATGGGCCTCGACTACGAAAACCCCAACCATCGCGGCTATCAGACCAGCGCACATATGCTGTTCCACACCGACCAGTGCGATGTCGTCACCCTGCTCTGTCTGCAGACATCTATGTCAGGCGGCCGTTCCAGGATCGTCAGCGCTCCTGCCGTCCACAACGAGATGCTGAAGCAGAACCCGGATCTCGTCGCCGAACTGACCGCCGACATGTTCTGGACGAAACACGGAGAAGTCGCGTCCGGTGAAGACCCGTGGTACCGAATGGCAGTATTCAATTACCTTGATGGCTACCTGACGACAGCGGGGGGATACAAGCACATAGAAAAAGGTCACGCCCTCCCAGGGAACCCGCCATTGACCAAAGCACAGAAAGACGCTTTCGCACTAATGGCGAAAATAAACGAAGAGTTACATCTTTCCATGAATTTTGAGATCGGCGACATCCAGATTCTCAACAGCCATGTCACGATGCATTCTCGCACCGCATATGAAGACTGGCCGGAGGCGGAAAAACGCCGCCGCCTCTGGAGGTTATGGCTCCGCAATGCAGATATCCGCCCGCGGCCCGAAACCTTTAAACATCGTATCAGTGGCATCCAGACGCCAGAAACCGTTCTACGCGTGAATATTTAAAACAAGCGTTTGAATTAAAGAATTTGCCTTCAAACCCGAATCAACGTTAAGCTTATTGTGATCTATGCTTGACCAGCTTAACTCGTCGACGTTTGCGACGCCTGACTAGCGACACCGGGACAGTACGATCAGAGCCGCGCAACCTGGAGAAACCTGGCGGTTTTTGTGGGAAGCGCACAGACTACTAAAAAGGACTAGCTATGCCGACAGGTACTGTAAAGTGGTTCAATCCGACAAAAGGTTTCGGTTTCATTGAACCCGACGATGGTGGAAAAGACGCTTTTGTGCACATTTCAGCCGTTGAACGTGCGGGGCTTCCGGGCCTCCGCGAAGGGCAGAAGGTCGAGTTCGAACTTGCTCCCAGCCGGGACGGACGTCAGAGCGCCGACAATCTTGTCGCCCTTGACTAAAACACTCAGACGATGAAGTTAAAGGCGACCGGTATCTCCGGTCGCCTTTTTTATGTCCACCGCCTGCCGCAGTCACTCCCGCTATGATTGCGATCTCAGCGCCGTTGTGGCTGCAATGTCCAACACACCGGTATTGGGATCAACAACCACAGCGTGATGTTCCCGGGCGTAGGCTGCCGAAATCTTCGTGTTCCATACGTCACGCGCGACGTGCTCCGGGTCACGCGACAACGGGTCGCCGAAACCACCGCCCCCCGGCTGGACATGCCGGACCAGATCACCCTGCGCCATCCGGCGGTTGATCTTGCTCGGCAGATCGATGTGTTCTCCACCAACGGTCGTAATCTCGTTAATCGCCCCGGTCGCCGGTCCACCGCCGGCAAGCCCGTAGGGCAGAATCTTCATCCGATCGGCCCGAAGCTGCAATCCGGCTTCCGGCGCCAACAACCTGTAGGACCGCGCTACGCCCAGCCCCCCACGCCATTTACCAGCCCCGCAGCTATCTGCAACAAGCGCATATTCCTCTACCCGCACCGGATGCTGGGATTCCATTGTCTCAACCGGCGTATTCGACAGGTTCTGGGACGGATTGGTAATCGCTTCGATCCCGTCCTTGTCGGGACGACCGCCCCACGCACCACATATCATATCGACAATAATGAAGGGCGCCCCATCTTCCCGGTATCCACCAAGGCAAACCACGGTATTGCCGCCCTCACCCGCCGCAGGTACGCGATCCGGCACAATCTGCGCAAGCGCACCAAACATCGCATCGACAACGCGGTAACCAGTCAGCGCGCGCGCTGCACAGGCAGCCGGGATTTTAGGATTGACGATCGATGCCTCCGGCGCCTTGACCGTGATCGCCCGGAACACACCGGCATTATTCGGTATATCTCCCTTCAGGCAGCAGCGCACAGACAGGTAAGTACACGAATTCGTATAGGATTTCGTCGAATTCAGCGCCGCGGGAACCTGCGGAGCGGAGCCTTCGTAATCAACTGTCACACTGTCGCCATGCACCGTGATCGCAACGGCAATCGGCAGCGGCGTGTCATTGAACCCGTCATCGTCGATATAGTCGGTAAAACTGTAGGTCCCATCAGGCCAGGCGGCAATTTCTGCGCGGGTCATGCGTTCGGCATAGTCGAGAAGTTCAGCAAAATACGCCGATGCCATTTCCGAGCCATAGCGGTCGAACATCTTGCCGAGTTCCCGTGCCCCGGTGCGGCAGGCGGCGAACTGTGCCTTCAGGTCGCCGATGACCCGGTCCGGCAAACGCACGTTTATTTCAATCAGCTTGAACAGGGTATCGTTGGGTATCCCTGCTTCGAACAGTTTGAGCGCCGGAATACGCAGACCTTCCTGGAATATCTCCGTGGAATCACTGGCATTCGAGCCCGCTACCCTGCCGCCGACATCGGTGTGATGACAGATCACGACGGAAAAGCCCTGCAGGTTCGCCTCAGCATCGAAAATCGGCATGAACATGAAGATATCGGGCAGATGCATCCCGCCCTGGTAGGGATCGTTCAGGATCACAGCATCGCCGGGCACGAGACCGTCGCCATACTGTTCCAGGACCACGCCCATAGCTTCGGGAACCGCGCCGAGATGCAGCGCAACCGTCTTGGCCTGGGCAATCATATTTCCCTGCGTGTCGCAGATCGCGGCGGAGTAATCCATCACATCCTTGACGATCTCGGACCGCGCCGTGCGGATGACATCGTAAGCCATTTCATCGACGATCGCGTCGAGGCCGTTCTTGACCACTGCAAACGTGATCGGATCTATCTCAATCGCCATTCTAGCTCTCCATCACGCTGTCGGGGACCGATATGACGAGGCTGCCGCAGCCATCGGACGTGGCCACGGCACCGGGCGGCAAAACGACCGTCGTGTCATACGCTTCAAGAATGGCCGGACCGGTCACCGGGCCGTTGCTCACCACGGTCCGCGCCCGGGTCGGAATAGTGGTGTAATCGCCGACTGACGGGAACCAGACGCTGCGCTCCCCGTCCGGGATATCCAATGCGACAACATGCTTTTCGACACCCTCGAAGGCCAGCCGGTTTTCACGAATGCCGCGCGCAGCAAGGCGGATATTCACCAGTTCCGCCGGCTCATCATTGGTGTAGCCGAAGGTATCATTGTAGCTGGTCATAAAGGCAGTCTCGAGCACGTCGAAACCGCTCTTCAGGACCACATCGGGGTCGAACGGAACCGTCAGTTCCGACGATTGTCCCAGGTAACGAAGATCAGCGGCGTATGTGAGAGTGATGCGCTCATCGGGGAAACCGTCGGTGCGTAACCGTGCTTCTCCGTCGGCCCGTAACCCCTCGACCGCCGCTGAAAATGCCGCCGGGTCCAACTTTCCGAGCGGGCCAAGCAGGCTGCGGACGAAATTATGTTCGACATCAGACGCCAGCATCCCGACGGAACAGAATACGCCGGACATCGCCGGCACGATGACTTCGCGAATACCGAGCAGTCCCGCCACCTCGACCGCATGAACAGGTCCGCCACCGCCGAACGCCATCAGGCCCATGTCACGGGCATCTCGTCCCCGCTCCACCGTCACGGACCGGATCGCCCTTGCCATTGCGACATTTGCGATCTTGCGGATCCCTGATGCCGCCTGTACCAGGTCCAACCCAAGCGGCTCGCCGATATGCGTCATGATCGCCTTCTCCGCGAGGGAGGTGTCGATCTCGAGACTGCCACCGGCAAGCCCGGCCGGGTTCAGATAGCCAAGCACGACATTTGCATCCATTACCGTCGGTTGCTCGTTGCCGCGGCCATAACAGGCAGGGCCCGGATCCGCACCCGCAGACACCGGTCCGACCTGCAGAAGCCCGCCATCGTCTATCCACGCGATAGACCCGCCACCCGCGCCGACCTCCGCAATGTCGATCGCCGGTACCTTGAGCATGTAGCCGCCGCCCTTGATAAAGCGGCTCGGGGTAGAGATACCGTCGCGGAATTCATATTCCGACGTCAGCATCGGCTCGCCACCCTCGATGATGGACGCTTTGGCAGTCGTCCCCCCCATGTCGAACGCGATCGCATCGGGACGGCCATTCGCCTGACCGAGGCGAGCTGCCCCCATGACACCACCCGCCGGACCGGACCCGACGGCAAAAACCGGAATCTCACTCGCCGTCTCGACCCGCATCATGCCGCCAGAGGACGCGACGACCAGCAACGGCGCCGTCATCCCGGCGTCGCCGAGGTTACGCGTCAGGTTGGACAGATAACGGCGCATCTCGACCAGGAGATAGGCATTCACAACCGTCGTAGACG
>CAJQLI010000246.1 GCA_905479125.1 uncultured Alphaproteobacteria bacterium
CTGGACGCGCTTGCGGATGGCAAACTCCGAAAGGGTCCGGATCTCGCCCGGATGTCCGGCAGTTCGCCTGCGGTGATTCGGGCGATGGCAGATGCAGATGTCCTCCAGCAGATCGCCCTGACGGAAGAAGACCCTGTCGGCCGTCCGGACCCCGGCTTGCCGGGTGCTGTGCTCTCGGATGCCCAGTCGGCAGCCGCGGCAACGTTGTCGGCCGATATCGGCGCAGGCTACTCGGTGACCCTGCTCGACGGGGTGACGGGTTCGGGTAAAACCGAGGTTTATTTCGAGGCAATTGCAACGGCCATCCGGGCAGACAGACAGGTCATCGTTCTGTTGCCGGAAATTGCGCTTACCGCGGACTGGCTTGGCAGGTTCGAACGCCGCTTTGGCGTCAGGCCCGTCGTCTGGCATTCCGATCTGCCGATGTCTGAACGCCGCCGTAACTGGCGTGCGGTGCTTCATGGCGAGGCAAAACTGGTGGTTGGCGCGCGGTCTGCGCTGATGTTGCCGTATCGCGACCTCGGGCTGATCGTCATCGACGAAGAACATGACCCCAGCTTCAAGCAGGACGAGGGCGTTATATATAATGCCCGCGATATGGCCGTGGTGCGCGGTCATATTGGCGGATTCCCCGTCATTCTCGCCTCCGCGACGCCGTCCCTGGAGACGGTCGACAACGTCTGGCGTGAACGCTACCGGCGGTTATCGCTGCCCGAACGCTTTGCCGGCGCGTCCCTGCCGGATATTGCGGCGATTGATATGCGCGCGGAAACCCTTGACCGGCAGAGCTGGCTGTCGCCGAGCCTGGCGCGGGCGGTGTCCGAAACCGCAGCGGCGGGTGAACAGTCAATGCTGTTTCTGAACCGGCGGGGATATGCTCCGCTGACACTGTGCCGCGCTTGCGGGCACCGGCTCAATTGCCCTCAATGCACGGCGTGGCTTGTCGAGCACCGGCTTCTGGACCGGTTGCAATGTCATCACTGCGGTTACAGCGCGCCGCCGCCCTTGACCTGCCCGTCCTGCGACGTCGAAAGCCGCTTTGCTGCCTGTGGGCCGGGTGTCGAGCGTCTCGCCGAAGAAGCGCGGGCAAAGTTCCCCGACCTGCGGTTCGAGATTATGTCGAGCGACACCATCCATAAACCGGCAGATGCGCTCGCACTGGTCCGCCGGATGGAAAACCGGGAGATCGACGTTCTGATCGGCACGCAGATCATGGCCAAGGGTTTTCACTTTCCCGCCTTGACGTTGGTTGGTGTCATAGACGCGGATCTTGGCCTCGCCGGGGGAGACCTGCGGGCGGCGGAACGGACCTATCAGTTATTGCACCAGGTATCGGGCAGGGCGGGACGCGCCGAACGGCCGGGGCGTGTCCTGCTGCAGACCTACCAGCCGGAACACCCGGTGATGCAGGCGCTGATCGGTGGCGACCGGGACAGTTTTATCAGAACAGAAGCCTCGGCACGGAAACAGCACAACATGCCGCCTTACGGCAGGCTCGCGGCGATCATCGTTTCGGGACGGGATGAGCGTGCGGTTGACGATGCGGCGAATGCGCTTGGCCGTTCCGCGCCGCGCCGCGAAGGGCTGAGTGTGCTTGGCCCGGCACCGGCACCGATCTCGGTCGTCCGCGGACGGCATCGCCGCCGGTTGCTTGTACGGGCGCGGAAGGATTTGAATATTCAGGACGTGCTGCGGCGTTGGGTTTACGCACATAAAGTGGCCGGGGGTGTCCGGATATCTGTGGATATCGATCCCTATAACTTTATGTAACACCATGTTCGCAAATGTCACTTTGAGTTTGTCGATGCAGGGCCTAGGTTGACGCTATGCCCGATACTCGGTTTTTCAATGAAATGCTTGCTGACGATCGCAGTGTTCGTGATGCTTATGGGGACGTGGCGCAGTGGCTTGCTGCTCTTCCGGAAGGCCAGCTCGGGCTGAAGACTGAAGAAGCCGAACTGCTGTTTCGCCGGATGGGAATTACCTTTCTTGTGTATGGACGCGAGGGGAGTAACGAACGCCTTATTCCGTTCGATGTCATCCCCCGCGTGTTCTCCGCGTCTGAATGGGACCTGTTGTCCAAGGGCTCCATCCAGCGGGTGCGGGCACTCAATATGTTTCTCGAAGACCTGTACCATGGTGCGGAGATCGTTCGGGCCGGCAAAATTCCGGCGGAACTGGTCTTTAACAATGACTACTACCAGATTCAGATGCATGGCCTTGATGTTCCGGGCGGCGTGTATGCACACATTGCCGGGATTGACCTCGTTCGTGTCAGCGAGAGCGATTTCTATGTTCTCGAAGACAACCTGCGTGCGCCGTCTGGCGTGTCCTACATGCTGGAAAACCGTGCGATCATGATGCGTTTGTTTCCCGAGCTATTCGACGGGAACGCCGTCGCACCGGTCGATCACTACCCCGAGGAACTGCTGCGCAATCTGCGCGCCGTCGCACCGCGCGGTATCGGCGAGCCGACGGTTGCCCTGCTGACACCGGGTGCCTTTAACAGTGCTTATTTCGAACATGCCTATCTGGCCGACTCGATGGGTATCGAACTCGTCGAAGCACCGGATCTTTTCGTCCGAGATAACAAGGTGTTCATGCGGACCACCGAAGGCCCGCAGCGTGTCGATGTGATTTACCGGCGTGTCGATGACGAATTCATTGACCCGCTGGCGTTTCGCGCTGATTCGATGCTGGGGGTGCCTGGTCTGCTGTCAGTTTACCGGTCCGGCGGTGTCACAGTAGCCAATGCCATGGGCACTGGCGTTGCGGATGACAAATCGGTCTATCCATATGTGCCCGATATCATCCGGTTCTATCTCGATGAAGAGCCGATTCTCAATAACGTGCCGACCTATATGCTGCGCGATCCCGAGGATCTGAGATATACGCTCGATAACCTGGCCGACCTCGTGGTCAAGGAAGTACACGGCTCGGGCGGGTACGGGATGCTGGTCGGTCCGGCCAGCACCAAGAAGGAACGCGAGGAATACCGGGCCCGGGTGCTTGAAAACCCGGCTGGTTTTATCGCTCAGCCGACATTGTCGTTGTCGACCTGTCCGACCTATGTCGAGTCCGGGGTTGCACCCCGGCATGTCGATCTGCGCCCGTTCGTTCTTTCGGGTGATGACGTGACGGTCGTGCCCGGCGGGCTCACGCGTGTGGCTCTGACCGAGGGCTCTTTGGTTGTTAATTCGTCACAGGGCGGCGGCACCAAAGACACCTGGATATTACAGGAATAGCAATGCTGGGACGGGTCGCAGATCAATTGTACTGGATGGCGCGCTACTCGGAGCGTACCGAAAACATGG
>CAJQLI010000247.1 GCA_905479125.1 uncultured Alphaproteobacteria bacterium
CCTGCGAGAACGCATCGCCCTTAGGTGATGTTTTCTGTGCCGTGCCGAGTTCCATGCCGCCACACGCGCCCAAAAGCGCGGTCGCTGCGATTACGAGCGAAATTTGTTTGAACTTCATTACTCTATACTCCTGTTTCTGATTACCGTTTCGGGCTACGGTTTAGCCTTACCCGTTCGTTCGTCGTTTAGTGCCATCCTGGTTGTCGCCTCTGGTACGCAACAAACCGGCGCGTCACTCGGTTTCCCGGATGGCGTCTCCCAGTATGTTCACCATTTCATCGATCTGGCCCTCAGACACGATCAACGGCGGCGACAAGGCTATAATATCCCCTGTTTGCCTTACAAGCAGCCCCTTTTCGTAACATTTTAAATACACGTCGAATGCCCGGGCGGTCGGGGCGCCGTCGCGCGGATTGAGCTCCACCGCGCCCATCAGCCCGATATTGCGGATATCGATCACGTTGGGCTGGCCTTTCAGGCCATGCACAGCCGATTCCCATTTCGGCGCCAGCGCCTTGCCGCGCGCGAACAGGTCGTCCTCGGCAAACACATCGAGCGTCGCCAGGCCGGCCGCGCAGGCCAGTGGGTGCGCCGAATAGGTATAGCCGTGGAACAATTCGATCATGTTGGGTGGGCCCTGCATGAAGGCCTCGTAGACCGGCGCGCGGGCGGCGATGGCCGACATTGGCACGGCGGCGTTGGTCAGTCCCTTTGCCATGGTCATCAGGTCGGGCACGATGCCGAAATAATCGGCGGCGAACGGATCGCCAAGGCGCCCGAACCCGGTAATGACCTCATCGAAGATCAGCAGGATGCCGTGGGTGTCGCAAATCGTGCGAATCTTCTCCAGGTAGCCCTTGGGCGGCACCAGCACGCCGGTTGATCCGGCGACGGGTTCGATGATGACCGCGGCGATGGTCGAGGCGTCATGCAGGGCGACGATGCGTTCCAGGTCGTCCGCCAGGTGCGCGCCCCATTCGGGCTGGCCCTTCGTGAACGCCATTTCGGCGAGGTTATGGGTATGGGGCAGGTGATCGACCCCGCCCAGCAGCGTGCCGAACTGCTTGCGGTTATTCGAGATGCCACCGACCGACGTGCCGCCGATGCCGACGCCGTGATAGCCGCGCTCGCGCCCGATAAGCCGGGTTCGTTTCGCATCGCCCCGTGCCTGATGATAGGCGAGTGCGATCTTCAGCGCGGTATCGACCGCTTCGGAACCGGAATTGCCGAAAAACACGTAATCCAGGTCGCCGGGGAACAGGTTCACGAGCCGCGACGCGAGGTCGAACGCCCCGGGGTGTCCCCACTGGAAGGTCGGGGCAAAATCCATCGTCTCGGCGGAGGCCTTGATCGCGTCGGTGATGCGCTGACGCCCGTGCCCGGCATTCGAACACCACATGCCTGACGTGCCGTCGAGGATCTGGCGGCCCTGATCGTCGGTGTAATGCATGTCCTTGGCGGAAACCAGCATCCGCGGCGCCGATTTGAACTGCCGGTTCGCCGTAAACGGCATCCAGAACGGTTCCAGTGTGTTCGTCTGCCGTGATTGCGTGCCGTCCGGCATGGTGCTGCCCCTCAAATGATATCCCGTTTCAAGGCTAACAACCGGCCCTGCTGCCAGCAAGGCGATTCGCGGAGCGGCCGGCGGGTCGGCTTGCATTGGTGCAATCCGGAATTAGGTAGTCTACGTCACTTAAGCCAATATCGTCATGGTCGCGCTGAATGTCGATGGCGGGAAAGCGATCGAAACCTGCGCGCTGCGCCACTGATCGTTTCACTGATCGAGCGCAAACCGGAAGGAAACTGCCATGCCGATGACCCGGATTTCGCTTCTGGAGGGCAAATCGTCCGAATACCACCGCACCTTGATGGAACAGATCTATCTCGCGATGCGCGAAACCATCGAAATCCCGGAGGGAGACCGTTTTGCGACGATCACCGAGCACAAGTCCGAACAGATGAACAATAGCGGCAATTACGACGGAATCGAGCGGTCCGACGACCCGGTGTTCATTCAGATCACGATCAATGCGGGGCGGTCGGTCGAAAAGAAACAGGCGCTCTATGCGGCGATTGCAAAACGGCTTGAAGCGGATCCGGGCATCCGGCCCGAGGATGTTGTCGTCAGTCTTCTCGAAGTCGCCGCTGAAGACTGGTCGCTCGGCAACGGGGTGGCGCAATACGTGTAGCATTCCCTGATCATTCGCAGGACCGGCGGGTGATCAGAACGAAGGCCGGCTAATACCCGTCCGGATTCACCTTTGACCACCGTTTTGCGCTACAAGGGGGCGGTCGTCATTTCAGGGTTCCCCGCGCTCGCCGCCGCGTTCTTCCGATTGCTGCTGATGCGGTACCAGGACGAGGCAATGCGGGAGAGGTGATGAATGTCTGAACTATTTTTGCAGATGCACTGAGCGCAATGGATATTGTTACCTTCATCTATATTACCTGTGCGTGGTCACTGTTTCACTGGGGCATCTACTTTCTGTTGGCCAGAAAGCTGGTCCGCAGCGAGAGATTCAAAAAATACAGCGTCCCCCAAATGACGCTCTATGCCGGTGGGGGATCGTTCGTCACAACATTGATGATCCACGTCGGGCTGATGTGGGGTGACGAACTTCTTGGTTGGGTGGGGGCGCCAATCCAGCTGATCGCTTTATTCAGCGCCGTTTTTGTTTCAGCAAAATTTTGGCTGATTAAGTTCGTATACCGCGGCAGAGGGTACTTCTATTTCGTTTTTCCTCCTTCCGCGACCATTGCATGGCCTATTGTCGGGCCGTTTTGTGCGCTTATCTGGCTTGCGTTGAGTTTCGGTCTTGAGGAGCTGATTGGCGCCGGGAAGGCCGCCGACGAGAGAGATCGCGAGAAAGATATCGGCTATTTCTTCGCCGCAATCGCGGCGATTTTGCTCGTTATCTACCTCTTGTCCGTTGTCCTAAGCGAGGTGTATGGCATCTCGATGTACGATTATTTCTTCAAATAGCAGGTCTCGTCAGCGCATCCGGCTGCGGGGAAGCCTTTAGCGCAGTATGCGGCTCGTCTAAAATCATCTAAACCTCGTCCATGGCCGTCATTTCAGGAATCCCCGCGCTCACCGCCGCCCTGCGCGAGCGCAATTACCGGGCGTTTTCGATCGGCAATCTGCTGTCGCATAACGGGACCTGGGCGCAACGCACGGCCGTGCTGTGGTTTACCTGGGAAATGACCGGGTCGGGGTTCTGGCTCGGCCTGATGGCGGTGGCGGACTTGCTGCCGGTGGTGTTTATCGGCCCGCTTGCCGGCGCGATCGCCGACCGGGTGAACATTCTGACCATGATCAAGATCACGCAGGTGCTGGCGGCGATCCAGTCTGCGTTGCTGGCATTGTTGACGTTCATGGGGGTTATGACGCCGGAACTGCTCTTTGCGCTGGTGCTGGCCCACGGGATTATCCTGTCATTCAACCAGCCGGCGCGGCTTGCCCTGGTGCCGCACCTGGTGCAGCGGGAAAACCTGTCCGCCGCCATCGGTATCAATTCGATGATCTTCAATTCGGCGAAGGCGATCGGGCCGGTGATAGCCGGTTTCCTGATCAATGGCTGGGGCATCGGTTTTGCCTTCGTGTTTAACGCGCTGTCCTACGTGTGGTTCGTCGGCTCGCTGCTGTTTATCCGTATTGCCAACCCGCGCAGCGGCAAGGCGCGTACGCCCGCCCGTGAAGTGCCGCGCGAAATCGCCGAAGGGTTCCGCTATGCGATGCAGCATATTGGGATTGCACGGATGCTTATCGTCCTCTCGGTCGTCTCCATCTTCGGGCGGCCCTATATGGAACTGCTGTCGGGCTTCGCCGATGAAGTGTTCAGCCGGGGTGCCGACGGCTATTCGCTGATGTTGTCGATGACGGGTATCGGCTCCCTGGTCGGTGGCTTCTGGATCGCCCAGCGCGGCCAGCTGGTCGGGCTGACGTCGCGCGTGGTGCTGGCGACTCTGCTGCTCGGCCTGTCGCTGATCGGTTTCGCTGCAACAAACCTGTACGGTGTCGCCCTTGTCTGCCTGATGATCTCGGGCTTTACCGTCATCATCATCGGTGTCGGCGAACAGACCCTATTGCAGAACGCGGTCGATCCCAAGATGCGCGGCCGGGTGATGAGCCTTTACGGCATGATCGGCCGCGGCGCGCCCGCCATCGGCGCGATCGTTATGGGGACGCTCGCCGAATTTTTCGGGTTCCAGGCCCCGGTCATTGCAGGGGCTGTCATGCTGCTCGGCCTGTGGCTGTGGGCGTTGCCGCGGCGGGATGCCATGGCAAAATCGCTCGAAGGGGATTAGGACGCGGCGATCTGCCTGCCAGCCTGCTCTTCACATGCACTCACTGAGGGTTTTCGTCGAATCCTTCTGTCCCGTCGGGGATAACAACCCAGTCATGCTTGTGCTTGTTCCACCCGGCAGTGTTCGGTGCCGGGAAATCCGGATCCGCGAAACAGCCGCCGTGAATGCCGACGATTGACGGCCGCGCCGCGGGGCGGAAATAAACCGACACGCCGCAGGTCGGGCAGAAGTGGAGATCGATCGCGTTCCCGGACCCGCCGGTACGGGTATAGATTCTGGACTCGCCCTCTATCGCCTTGATCTGGCTTTCCTGGAAAAAAGTCCCGATCTGAAACGCGCTGCCAGATCGCCTCTGGCATTCGGTACAGCTACACATGTTGACCCGTGCGGGATCGCCGTCGACCGTAATCCGAAGATCGCCGCAGAGGCAGGATGCTGTTCTTTCCATCAAATTTTCTTTCTATTTTTAGACGAATAATCGTTCTGTTATTTTACTGAATCGAGTCCGCTTCTTCTACCATCTGGACCAGAGATGACCGTCGCAGATATGCGCGGTTCGAGTCCGGGTCGTTCCGGGTCTGCTGCAGTTCGTTCAAGCGTTCCTCGCGGATTTTCGGGTCGGTCTCCTGCAGCATGCGCTTGTTGTTGATCGACTGGGCCTGCACGTATTTTTCCGCCATCGGGCGACGTTGGCGGTCATAGCGGGCGAGCAGCGCTTCGTGGTCGCCGCCGTGCCAGGCTGCTTCCAGTTTTTTGGCAACGTTGAGCCCGTCATGGATACCACTATTCATGCCCATCCCGCCGAGCGGATTGTTGACGTGGGCGGCATCTCCGGCGAGCGCCACGCGTCCCTTGGCGAAGGTCGCGGCGACCCGCTGGTGCACACTATACAGGTTCCGGTGCAGCAGGTCATAGGGCGGATCATACGGGTAACACTCGGCGAACCGCGCCTGGATCCATTCATCGCTCAGCACTTCTTCGTCCGGGTCGTTGCCGAAGGCCGGGAACAGGGCGCGCCAGACGCCTTCGCTCTCGTCGCCCGGCACCTTGATCATTGCGCACCAGCGTTCCGGGTGGGCGACGTAGTTGCGGTAGCGGTACCCGGCGGCTTCCTCGAAATCGTAGTAGGTCGATACGATGATAAAGCGTTCTTCCCATGTGAAGCCGGGGAAATCGATGTCGAGCGCCTTGCGGACGATTGAACGCCCGCCATCGGCGCCGACCAGATAGCGCCCGGTATGGGTTTCGGTCGACCCGTCCGGGGCCTGTACCGTGATCTTGACGCCGTCATCGTCCTGGATGACGCCAATGACCTCACGCTCGCGGATCAACTCGAAGCAATCGATTTCCCGGGCGATTTCCCAGGCGACTTCAATGGTCTTGTGCTGTTCGACCTGCAGCGCATATGGGTAGGTGAGCTCGTCCGCAATATCACGGTAATCGAATTCGACGACGATCCGGTCGCTGACCCGGTCGCGGAACTGGAACATCGGGGATTCAATGCCGCGCGGCAGGAGCTTTTCCGTCATGCCGAGATCTTCGACCATCATCAGGGACGAGGGGTGCAGCGTGGATGCGCGGTGATCGGCGGGGATGTGATCCAGCGAATCAAAAAGCTTCACCGGGATGCCGGCCTTTGCCAGCGCCAATGCGGTTGTCATGCCTACAGGGCCTGCGCCCGCGATAAGAATACAATCGTCTGGTGTCATTTTTGTTTCTGTCCCTGTTCCTGAACGTCCGTTTTACGCCTTGTCTGGTGCCGCCTCGGGTTTTTTGCCTGATGTCACCAGCCATACGCCGACGAAGATAATGGCGATCCCCGCGAGGTGGTAGTTTTCTATGCTTTCGCCCAGCACGATCACCGACAGGGTCACCCCGAAGATCGGTATCAGGTATTGCGCCATGCCCGCGACGCTTGACCCCACGACGGGCACGGCCCTGTTCCAGAGGATGTAGGAGAGGAAGGACGGGAAGATAATTGCGTAGCCGATGATTGTCAGGTTGCCGATATCCGTGTCGAAGGATTTCCCCTGCACGAGGTCGACGACGTAAAGCGGGGCCATCATGAGGACTGCGAGGCAGGTCATGACGGTGAGGAACGGCATCTCGCCGATCTCGGGCGGCTTCCAGCGCAGCATGACCGTGTATACCGCCCAGGAAAAGAAGGCGGACAGAACCAGGACGTCGCCGATATTAATCGCGAATTCAGACAGCACCGAAATATCGGCGCGTAACACGATCATCAACGTGCCGCTGAAACCCAGCAAGACGCCCAGCGCCTGTTTTCGGGTGATCAACGCGCCTGTCATCAGAAAGGCTGTGCCGACAATCCACAGCGTCCCCGATGCATTCATCAGCGATGCGTTGACGGCGACGGTGAATTGCAGCCCCACGTAATAGGGTACCGTAAAGCCGACGACGCCGAAGAACCCGAAGGCAGCCAAAAGTGGTAGATGTCTTGCGATGATATGGCGTTGCATCCAGGTCTGGCGTCCACTGACGAGGAGAAACAGCAGCGCGACACAGGACCAGCGGATGAAGGACAGGCTGAACGGTGGGATATTACCGGATGCCGCCCGTCCTGCGACCGAGCTGCCGGCCCATGACAGCGCCCCGATAACCAGAAACGCGAGCGCAAGCCAGTATGGTATCGCCGTCCGCGCCTGCGCGGCGTTTTCAGTCTTTGATCGGTTGTCGGACACGTCACCCCCTAGAAGAAACAGACCTTAGTCCGCAGCGACGGGCGGCACAATCGGGTGTGGGAATCATCTTTCGGAATGGCCTGTACCATCCGAGAGGGGCATAGCCTCCGCCATTCGTGTTGACACCGGTCCCCGGTCATTCCACCTTCGCTGCAAGATGGCTCAAAAACCCGATACGGACATACTCGAAACCTGGGACGCTGGCGGTGCGGATCTCGCGGCATTGCAACGCGCGCTTCGCGGGGTGGGTGGATTTGCCGGCGTCGGCGCCGGTGACCTTGAACCCATGCGGGCCAAGGGGCTGATCCATGCGCATGTGCGCATACAGGGCGAGGGCGCGGTGCTGAGGGTGCCGCGGCTCAGTTCTTTCGGGCTGAGCCCGTCGGATAACCTTGCATACCAGGCTACCTGCTTCAGCCGCGCTGCTGCCAGCGGGCATGTGCCGACGCTGATCGGGGTCATCCCGCCGCAGGAAGATATCCCGTGGGGCGCATTGATAATTTCCGAGATTGTCGGCGGTACACCGCCGGTGCCGGACTCTTTGCCCGCGATCGCTCGTGCATTGGCGGCGATTCACGCCCTGCCGGTGCCGAAGGCTGTTTCGCGTGCGCCGATCCCGTCACATGATAACCCTGTGGCAGCGACATTGAAGGTTATAGAGGCACAGGCGCAGTTCCTGGGGGATGCGGGGCTGCCTCCGGCGGCACTGGCTCAGATTGAAGATGAAGTTGCGCGCGCCCGTGCTTTCGCCGCTGATATGGTTGGCGCCGATATGCCGGTGACCCTCGTTGGCACTGATACCCATCCCGGGAACTTCATGGCCCGGTCGGATGGATCGGCGGTGTTTGTCGATCTGGAAAAGATGC
>CAJQLI010000248.1 GCA_905479125.1 uncultured Alphaproteobacteria bacterium
CACGGCGAGGCTCATGTTGGGGGCGTGCATGATGACGGTCTTTTCACCGGCGGCTTTGAGCACCGCTTCCTGCGCCGCTTCCATGCCCGTGGTGCCGATGATGTGTGCAACGCCGGCTTCGGCGGTCAGCGCCACGTGATCGACGGTCGGTCCCGGCAGGGTGAATTCAATTACCGCGTCGGAGGCCGCGACGACCGCGGCGGCATTGTCGGTGACCGCGATGCCGAGCGTGCCGGCTCCGGCGGCCTCTCCCGCATCACGTCCGATCAGGTCGGTGCCCGCGACGTCCGAGGCGGCGACGACTTTGCAGCCATCCGTGTCCGTGACCTGGCGGATGCAGGCCTGTCCCATGCGCCCGCCGGCGCCGATGATTCCGATCTTCATGTCGGCCATGATGGTATCCCCGTGTCTGGTAATGCGAATTAAGCGACACGGTTATCGCGCTGCGTCCGGCAGGGCAAGATGTGATTGCGGGGGCAGCCCGGGCTATTTGTCTTTCAGGGCCGCACGCACAGCCTGTTTGGATTTCAGTTTCTTTTTTTCTGCCGCGATATTCCGGGCAAGATCGCCGTCGCCGGTGGTGGTGCCCTCGGCGCGCATTTCTTCCAGCTTCCTGGCGTGGGCGGTTTTTTCCTCCCGCGCCTTTGCGATCCCGCGTTGCAGATCCTTGTTCATCGCCGTTCTCCCGATAGATGTCTCAAAACCGGGGATCAGAAAAGCGCGGTTTGCCGGGACCTGCCTTGATCTGGTTTAAGTTCGGGCCAGGATCGCTTTCGGTTTTGGCGGGAACTTAAAGCGCCAGGGCAAGCGCCGCCGGGTCTGTAAGGGGCAGCGAACAGGTCTGGCCGATACAGACATAGGCGGTGGCGCGCCCGTCGAGCTGTCCCTTGCCGGTGGCGGGATGGTTTTTCGGCAGGACCGCGTCGGCCGGGATCGCCTGGACCAGCTTGTTCATGTTGGATGCTTTCCAGGCGACGTCGAGCAGGGCCATGGTGTCGGCGTCTTGGGCACTGCCGACGATTACCACCTGGGCGCAGGTCTGGAGCAGTTCGTTGGCGCAGAAAAGGCCCGTCAACGGGAAGAAATTCTGCGTCGCCTCGCCGGCGAAGGTGGAAATGATGCGCTCGGCCCGTTCGCGGAAATGATCGACGCCGGTCAGGAAATGCAGCCGCGCGAGCACGGAGGTGATCACGCCGTTGCCGGACGGTGTTGCGTTATCGGCGGCGGATTTGGTGCGGATGATCAGGGCTTCTGCGTCATCGGCGGTAAAGAAATAGCCGCCGCCGTCTTCATCCCAGTAATGCGTGTCGATTACGTCGACCCAGTCGATGGCGGTATCGACATAGGCACCGTTGCCCGTGGCTTCGTAAAGGGCGACGGCAGCGCGGGCCATGTTGGCGTAATCATCGAGGGGGGCAGAGTGCTTCAGTTTGCCGGCGCGGAATGAGTGCTTGAGACGCATGGTCCCGTCAGTTTCTTCCTGCATCCGGTCGCGGACGAAGGCAAAGGCGGAATCCGCCGCGTCGAGCCAGTCAGGCCGGTCGAAGACGCGGGCCGCATTGGCCATCGCCGCGATCATCAGCCCGTTCCAGTCCGCGAGGACCTTGTCATCCCAGCCGGGCCAGATGCGCTTGTTGCGCACGGCGAGCAGTTTTTCACCGCAGGCCTTGAGCTGTTCTTCCTGCCCGGCATCGAGCAGCTCCGGATGGGCAATGCGGTTCAGGATATTGCCGCCTTCCCAGTTTCCTTCGGGCGAGACGTCATAGACGGTTTTGAACAGTACGGCATCGGCGCCGTCGCCCAGAATCTCGCTGACCTCGGCGGCCGACCAGACATAGAACTTGCCTTCGACGCCTTCGGAATCCGCGTCATAGGTGGCGGCGAACGGTTTGCCCGCTGCATCATCGACCGGCGCGATCATCTCACGCAGGCACCAGTCGATGGTCTCTTCTACCCGCTGGGCATAAAGCGGGTTCTTGGTTTCCTGCCACGCCCATGTCAGCAGGTCGACGATCTGGGCGTTGTCGTAAAGCATCTTTTCGAAGTGGGGTGCGAGCCACATTGAATCCGTTGAATAGCGCTCATACCCGCCGCCGAGATGGTCGTAGATTCCGCCCTGGGACATTTTGGTGAGCGAGAACAGTACCGCGTCGCGCTGGGCCTCGTTGCCGGTGCGCAGCCAGCCGCGCCACAGTAATTCATGGATCGACGGGTTGGGGAATTTCGGTGCCTGGCCGAAACCGCCATTGACCATGTCGAATTCCTGGGCGAGCCGCGATGCGACCTGGTCGTTGACCGCAAGGGCGATGGCCTTGCCGGCCCCGGTGACGGCTTCGGGGGTCCATACTTTTGCGAGCCCGCCTTTGAGTGCTTCAACGGTTTCCATCGCCTTATCGCGCTGTTCCGACCAGTAATCGGAGATCGCCGAGAGCACCTGCGGGAAGCCGGGCCGGCCATAGCGGGAATCCGGGGGGAAATACGTGCCGCCCCAGAACGGCTCGCCTTCCGGTGTCAGGAACATGGTCAGCGGCCAGCCGCCCTGCTGGCCCAGCAGCTGTAATGCGTGCTGGTAGATGGTGTCGATATCGGGCCGCTCTTCGCGGTCGACCTTCACGTTGATGTACAGATCGTTCATCTGCGCCGCGATGGCGTCGTCCTCGAAGCTTTCATGCGCCATGACGTGGCACCAGTGGCAGGCCGCGTAGCCCACCGAGAGCAGGATCGGTTTGTCCTGTGCCTTTGCCGCTGCAATCGCCTCGGGTCCCCAGCCGTACCAGTGTACCGGGTTGTCGGCATGCTGGAGCAAATAGGGGCTGGTTTCTTCGGACAGGCGGTTTCGGGTCATGTGGGTCTTTCGCAAGGTTGGGTCTGGATGCGCGAGAGGGTCAGGTTGCGCCGGGTCTGTGCTAAAGTAGTTGCGATGCAATGGGAAGGAGTCAACCATGAAGGTATCGTTTGATATAGACTGTACGCCGGAGGAAGCCCGTCGGATGCTTGGGCTGCCTGACGTGACCCCTGTAAACGAGGCACTGGTCGCGGAACTGACAAAGCGGGCGGCCGAGATGGCTCAGAATATGGACGCCGACAAGATGATGCAGCAGTGGATGATTGCCGGGGTTCAGGGATTCGGTGACATTCAGAAGGCATTCATGGAGCAGTTTGCCAAGGCGCAGGGGGATGCCCAGAGCGGGACCGGCGAGAAGGATTAATGTAAATTCGCGCCTGCACTATTGTTATCCCGGATTTATTCCGGGATCCGGTCTTTATACAAAGGTGCTGCCTTGGTCTGGGGACAAGCCCGGGATGATAATCGGAACGTAACTATCAGAAACGAATGAAGATGACCAAAACACCTATCATGATCATCGGCGGCGGGCCCGTCGGGATGAACCTGGCGCTGGATCTTGCCTGGCGCGACGTGCCCTGCATGCTGGTCAACATGGCTGATACCACGCCGAACCACCCGCAGGGAAATTCCCACAACGCGCGGACAATGGAACATTATCGCCGGCTTGGCGTTGCCGACCGGATGCGCGACGTCGGTCTGCCGCTGGATCATTGCGGCGATGCGATTTTCATCACGCGGATGAACACGCATGAAATCGGCCGGATCAAAATACCTACCCTGCGCGAACGCCTGACCCCCGGATCATATGACCTGGCGATGGGTCCCGAACCGTTGCAGCGTGCGTCGCAGATGTTCGTCGAGCGCGTGTTGAAAGACGAGCTGGACCGGAAAGACTGCGTCGATCTGCGCTTTGGCTGGCGGTTGAATTCCTTCGATCAAACAGCCGACGGCGTGATCGCAGAGATCGAAAACCTGAAGACGGGCGAGACCGAGACCGTTGAATGCGGTTACCTGGTCGGTTGCGACGGGGCGCGCAGTACGGTGCGCAAGTCGCTGGGGATTGAATATGACGGCAAGTCGGGTGAAGAGCGCGACTTCATGATGGGCCAGATGCTGTCGGTCTATTTTGAAGCACCGACGTTGTATGACGTGATGCAGACGGATGCGCCGTGGCAGTTCCATTCGCTCAACCCCGAAGGCCGGGCGTCGATTGTTGCGCTCGACGGCAAGGGCAAGTTTCTGACCTGGGCCAAGCTGGAACCCGGCCAGGATGCTGAAACGCTGGATCCGCGGCCGTATATCTGGCGGGTGATCGGCGAGGAAATTCCAATAGACGTACTCTCATCGAAGCCGTGGCAGGCCGGGCTGTCGCTGGTCGCGAACGCATATCAGAGAGACCGTGTCATCCTGGCGGGGGACGCCGTGCACCTGTTTACGCCAACCGGCGGGTTCGGGATGAATACGGGCGTGGGCGATGCCGAGAATCTCGGCTGGAAGCTGGCGGCGTGGCATGAAGGCTGGGCCGGTGAAAACCTGGTTGCGAGTTACGAGGGCGAGCGCCGCCCGGTGGCGATCAGGAACCTGGCGCAGTCCTATGCGCTGGCGCAGGCAAAATCATCGCTGACCGTGCCGGCCAATATTGAGGAAGAAACGCCCGAAGGCGAGAAAGTGCGGGCCGAATTCGGGAAACGCACCGAGGAAGTTCTGGCAGAGGAATATTTTTGCATGGGGATCCAGCTCGGCGCACGCTACGACGCATCCCCCCTGGTCAGTATCGACGGGGAGGACACCCCACCGCCCGAGAGTGACCCGTATGTTTATACCGCGACCGCCTATCCCGGCGGCCGCGCGCCCCATGCGTGGCTGGCGGATGGCAGCGCCCTGTTCGATAATTTCGGGCCGGGATTCACGCTGTTACGCCTCGGCGGCAGCGATGCGGATTGTCAGGCTCTACTCGATGCGGCTGCGGAAAAGGGTGTGCCGTTTACGGTGTTTGAAGAAGTGGACCCGGCTGTTCGGGACCTCTATCAGGCCGACTTGGCGATTATCCGGCCGGATCAGTATGTGGCGTGGCGAGGGGATGTGCTGCCCGCCGAAACAGGCCCGCTGGTTGACCTTATCAGGGGCGCTTAGCGCCGGGGAGATTGCCCCGGGGGTGACGCTTTCCTTGAAATCCGGGCCTTTCGTTCCCATCTAACTTGATAGATAGCAGGGGTCTAGAGCCGTTTTTGCTCTATCACCGGTGCGACTTTCAATCTGGACATCGTGAGAAATTGGCTGCGACGGAATGCCCATCGCCGGCACAGGGCGACATTGTCGCTAATGGAGGATTTATGACGACCGACAAATCAACGAATGTGATCGCAGGTGACCGGGCGAGAGACCTGACGGCCGATGTGACGGCAAAGACGCGGCTGTGCCTTAAGTGCCGGTCCTCGTTTGAAAGCGCTGGTGCCGGCGAGCGCGTTTGCCGCAAGTGCAAGTCCTCTTCCGCCTGGCGCGGCGGCAAGTAGGGCCCGGTCCGGCTGATATCGCTGCGGCTTATCCCCGGCGACGCGTGAAGGCGAGCCCGGCCAGACCGAGTCCGAGAATGGCGAGGGCACCCGGCGAGGTGATTGTCCCGGTTGCGGTGCCGCCGGCGACATTGGCCGAGGTCCAGTCGACATAATGGTAAACGACGGCGGACGCGCTGCCGGCGTTGAAGCTAAGTCCGAGGCCGATCAGGGCTGCAAGGAGAATGTTCTTTTTCATCGGTTTACGCGCCACCTGTTGGGTGCTTGTGATGAAGTATGGCCAATTCGCACCGATTGCCGGATTTAGGAAAGAATCGTGCCCGTTTGGATAATCTATTGGATTCAGAGACTTACCCGGTCTTTGCGGGACCCTTTTTGGCGGATTTGTAAAGAATCCCGACATTTCCATACCACGCCCTGTGGAGTTGTGGCTGGTCGTGTATCATCCGGCAAATTTTGCGGGGAACGAACAGAATGATCACACAACATTGCGGCGCCTGCCGGATCGATACGGTCGAAGAATCCACCGGCCCGTTCCGCACCCCTGCCGGTATATTCGCCGATGCGACGGACGAGCTGATCGCACCGCACCTGTCCTGGATGGCGCCGGATTACATGGATGCCGACACGCAGATGCTGCTGTTTTCGTTCAAAAGCTTCGTGATCCGCACCGGCCGGCTGAATATCCTGGTTGATGCCTGTGTTGGTAATCACAAGGAGCGCCCGGGGCGGCCGCAATGGCATCAGCAGAACTGGCCGTGGATGGCGAACCTCAATGCGGTGGGCCTCACACCTGAGGACATCGATATCGTTATGTGCACCCATCTGCATATCGATCATGTGGGCTGGAACACGCAACTCGTCGACGGCCGCTGGGTGCCGACATTCCCGAATGCGCGCTATGTATTTTCGGCCGATGAATACCGGCACTGGGAAACCCTGATCGGTGGATCGGAAGTCGGTGACAATGTCTTCAATGACAGCGTGCTGCCGGTCGTCGAGGCCGGGCGGGCCGACCTGGTGAAGAACGATCATGAGATCGACCACGGAATCGTGCTGGAACCGACACCGGGCCACACGCCGGGACATGTCGCGCTGCACCTGGATAATGGCGGCGATACAGCGCTGTTCACCGGCGACCTGTTTCACCACCCACTGCAGATCGCCGAGCCGCAATTATCGAGCGTTGTGTGCACCGATGCCGATCTGTCGCGTCAGTCACGCTATGATTTCCTCAACCGCTATGGCGATAGTGATGCGATGATCTATCCCGCGCATTTTACCGGGACTGAAATCGGTAAGATCGTCTCGGCGGGCGAGGGCTGGCGTTTCGATTTTGTCGTTGAATAGGAAATTCTGAACCGCGTCGATCGGTCTGCCAGCGGTCAGCCCCGTTAATGGGTCCGCTATCGGGGCCCGAATTCAGCCCTGTCTGCGTTTTCTCTGCAAATTACCCGCCACGATCAGGACCATGACCAGTGCGGCGCCGGCGATGTTCATCATTGGGGCTTCATCGAACAGGGTGCCCGGTACAAGAAGCGCCAGTCCCGCGGCGATAAACAATGCACGGAGCGGCATGCCGAGAATGGCAAACAACTGACCGGCGAGGCCGACCGACACCGCCCAGATACCGGCAACGGCGGCAGCGGCGGCGATCAATATTTCCAGCGGCCCGGCATTCATCAGCAGCGCCGGTGACACCACGAACAGGAACGGAATAACATAGGCCGACCAGCCGAACCTGACGGCGGCGAAGCCGGTTTTCATCGGTTCGGTATTGGCGACCGTCGCCGCGGCGAAGGCGGCAATGGCGACCGGCGGGGTAATCATCGACAGCATGCCGAAATAAAGCGCGAACATGTGCGCGGCCATCGGTGGCACGCCGACCTCGATCAGCGAGGGGGCGACCAGCGTTGCCAGCAAAAGATAGACGCCGAGGGTCGGCATTCCCATACCGAGAACGATGGAGACCACCGCGGCCATAAGCAGCAGCAGGAACAGGTTTCCGGCTGCCATTTCGATCAGTGCCTGTGTCAGCGCAAATCCGAGCCCGGTGATATTGAGCACGCCTATAACGATGCCTGCCATCGCCCCGATCATGACAATCTGCGTGACCGCGATCCCGGTGGAGGAGAATGCGCGGAAGACGGCTTTTACCGCCATACGTTTGCCGTCATAGCCGAGGCCGATCCCGACGATGACAGCGGCGAGCGCGGCTGCAAGTGCCGAGGTATCGGGGCGGAGGTTCAGGTTGAAGAGCGAGACGATCAGCACGATGAAGGGGAGCAGGAACGGCCAGCCGGAGCGGAATACATGGCCGCGTTGGGGGATCAGTTCTTCCTCGACCCGGGTGATGCCGTGACGCGCGGCGTAGAGATCGGCCTGGATGAACAGTGTCGCGTAATACAGCAGGGCCGGGATGATGGCGGCGAGGACCACATCGCCATACGGCACCTGAAGGAATTCGGCCATGACGAAAGCGGCTGCGCCCATGATTGGCGGCATGAGCTGGCCACCGGTCGAGGCCACGGCCTCGATCGCGCCGGCGATATGCGGGGGATACCCGCCGCGCTTCATCATCGGGATCGTGATGACCCCGGTCGAGACAACGTTGGAGACCGCACTGCCCGAGATCGACCCGAACAGGCATGACGCGCTGATCGCGATCTTGGATGAGCCGCCACGATAGCGGCCCATCAGGGCAACGGAAATATCGGTGAAGAATTTCGAACCGCCAGAGGCTTCGAGCAGATGGCCGAAGAAAACGAACGTGATCACGATGGTCGTCGATACCACCATGGGGATACCGACGAGACCATTCGGATCGAGGGCGATATACAGGAACATTCGGTCGATATCGACATTGCGGCCCTCGAACTGCCCGGGCACGTAATGGCCGAAAAGTCCGAACAGGATGAAGAAGCCCATAAAGACGAACAGGACGTTACCGGCCGTCCGCCGGAGTCCTTCTGCGACAAGGGCGATGATCAGCACGGCGGAGACCACGACTTCGGGTGGGCGGGAATGCAGGTTGTCGAAGATGAAAGCGTATTGCCAGGTGACGTATCCGCAGACCGCTACGGATATCGCGATGCCGATCCAGTCATACCAGGGGATATGTGGCCGGTTGGTTTTGCGCACGGCAGGAAGGGCCGCAAAGGCGAGGACCAGTGCGACACCGAGCATGCCGATCAGACGCTGTTCGATGAAGCCGGCTTCCCCGACCAGCTGATACAGATCCAGCGCTTCGGCGATCGACCCGCAGGTCAGGATCGC
>CAJQLI010000249.1 GCA_905479125.1 uncultured Alphaproteobacteria bacterium
GCGGCTGCGCAACGCCGGGCACGGCCCTTGGCCGCAAATGCGGGCCCATCATCAGACTTCTGATATTCCGGGGGGAAATTGGAGCGGGTGATGAGATTCGAACTCACGACTTCAACCTTGGCAAGGTTGCGCTCTACCCCTGAGCTACACCCGCATCCTGAGAAAGCGCCGCAATATATATGAGGGTGGCCTCAGATTGGCAAGAGGTCTTTGAAATTCCTTTCAACGGGTTTTTATCCCGGAGAGCGGCAAAATGGCTGATCCGGACTCCAGAGGGCCAGATGGGGTGGTTTTTTATGTCTTCCTCGGCGTTGGGGGAGTTGAAAAAGCCTAAAAAAACAGGGCCGCAAGCCTTGTCAGGGCGGGTCTGAGGAGCCATTTTCATTTTAAGCGAAAGCCTGAATGGCTCGGCTTTCGAAAACAGGGCATGAAATATGGAACAGATGATCAATCCGGCCGCCGCGAGCGGCGCGGCACCCGCCGACGTAATCAAGGATGTCACGATGGAGACATTCCAGCAGGACGTGCTGGAAGCATCGATGACGACGCCGGTGATCGTTGATTTCTGGGCGACCTGGTGTGGCCCGTGCAAGCAACTTACCCCGACCCTGGAAAAGGTCGTGCTGGAAGCAGGCGGTGCGGTAATCCTCGCGAAGATCGATATCGACCAGAATCAGGCGCTCGCACAGCAGATGCGCATCCAGTCGGTGCCCACGGTCTATGGATTTGTCGGCGGCAAGCCGGTCGATGCATTCCAGGGCGCTCAGCCGGAGAGCCAGGTGAAGGCGTTCGTGGACAAGCTGGCCGAGGCCGCTGGTACCACTCAGAGCGACCCGTTCGCCGATGCGCTGGGGCAGGCGAAAGAATTGCTCGTCGCCGAAGAATTCGAAGGCGCTGCCGGGATTTATGGCCAGGTGGTCAGTCATGCGCCGGACAACATCGATGGCCTCGGTGGTCTTGCGCGCGCGCTTGTCGGAATGGGTGAACTCGATCAGGCATCGGAAATTCTGGCCCAGGTACCCGAAGATCAGGCCGATCACCCGGATGTCGCCGCCGCACAGGTGGCGATTGAGCTTGCCCGGCAGAGTGCCGCCGTCGGCGATCTGACGCCTCTCGAAGCGGCTGTCGCCGCTGACCCGAAAAACCATCAGGCGCGCCTTGATCTTGCGGTCGGTCTGTTCGGCGCCGATCGGCGCGAAGAGGCGATCGATCATCTGGTGGAGAGCATGAAGATCGACCGCACCTGGAACGAGGACGCTGCACGACAGCAGTTGATTCAGTTCTTTGACATGATGAGCCCGACCGATGAAGTGACGATTTCGGGTCGCCGTAAAATGTCGGCGGTCCTCTTTTCATGACCGGTGTCTTTGATCCTCTATTCGAGGATCTGCCGGGGGAGATTCCGGTTTTCCCCCTGACGGGCGTTTTACTGCTGCCGCAGGGAAAGCTGCCGCTCAATATTTTCGAGCCACGCTATCTGCAAATGATCAACGTGGCGCTTGGCGGCGATCGGATGATCGGCATGGTGCAGCCAACAGGTCCGAACGAGGGTGACCAGCCGGATATATATAAAACAGGCTGTGCAGGAAGAATTACGTCGTTCGACGAATCGGAAGACGGCCGGTATATCATCACGCTCAGCGGTTTAATCCGTTTCGATATCACCGAAGAATTATCCCTGCGTGACGGCTACCGTGTCGCAGTGCCTGACTGGGCCCCGTACCGCAACGATCTTGCCGAAGAAACAGGCGCCGGAATAGACCGCGATAGAATGTTGCGCGCGCTGAAGGGGTATTTCACGGTCAATAATGTCGATGCGAACTGGGATGCCATCAAGGATACAACGACTGACCGTCTGGTCAATGCGCTCGCGATGATGTGCCCGTTCCAGCCAAGCGAGAAACAGGCGTTGCTGGAGGCAGTTAGCCTTGCAGACAGAGCGAACGTGATGGTCGCATTACTTGAAATGTCGCTTGCGGCGAACGATGATTCCGCGAATCTTCACAGAAACTGAAAATCAGCAACCGGGTGCAGAATATGAGTGATGAAAAATCGGGAATTGATCCCAAACTTCTTGAAATACTGGTCTGTCCTCTGACCAAGGGTCCGTTGACTTATGATCGTGATGCGCAGGAACTGGTAAGCGAAAAAGCGCAGTTGGCCTATCCGATCCGGGATGGCATTCCCATTATGCTCGTGGATGAGGCGCGCCAGCTCGACGCGGCTTCCTGACGCAACGGATGGATAATAGTAACGGTCCATGGCCGACTGATATCAAGGTCCGGCGCGCGGAAAAAACCCTCGATATCGTCTTTAATGACGGAACCGCTTTTTCATTACCTGCGGAATATCTGCGTGTTGAAAGCCCGTCTGCTGAAGTGCAGGGACACGGACCGGGGCAGAAGGTTCTGGTTGCCGGCCGGCGTCATGTCGGGATTGCCGATGTTGAGACAGTTGGCAATTATGCGATCCGGATCATTTTTGACGACCTGCACGATACGGGTATTTTCTCGTGGCGGTATCTTCATCAACTGGGCGCCGAGCACGAAATGCGTTGGCCTGAGTTCGTTACCGCGCTGGAGGCGGCCGGGCTCAGCCGCGATCCCTGAGCACAAACACGGTCTGGTTCGGTTGGGTTTGCCCCGGCACGGCCTGATGCCTTCTCAGAGTGGTTCGCCGCGGGTCAGGCGTGGCAGGTCGCCGATCAGACCCATGGCATGGCGCATGAATACCTTTTTCAGCGGTGCGGCATTGTCGACGGCCGCGAGGCCGATATCCCGGGCGATGCGTAACGGCGGTATGTCGTTTGAGAAAAGCCGGTTGAGGGCGTCGGTGACGCCGATCATCATCATATTGTCGGGCTTGCGCCAGCGTTCGTAGCGTTCCAGCGCCGTTATGGCGCCGGGGTCGAGACCAAGCCTGAGCGTATCCATGATGACTTCCGCCAGGGCGGCGACGTCGCGCAGACCGATATTGAATCCCTGCCCGGCGATTGGGTGGATTGCGTGGGCGGCATCCCCGGCGAGCGCCAGCCGGGGCGCGATATAGCGTTTCGAATGCACGACCGAGAGCGGGTAGGACCACCGCATAGGCCCGACATCGACCCGGCCGAGGAAGTTGCCGAAACGCTGGCGCAGTTCTGATGTGAACGCTTCATCATCCAGAGCGAGGATATCCGGCGCGAGGTCATGACGTTCCGTCCAGACGATCGATGAGCGGTTTTCCGTCATCGGCAGAATCGCGAAAGGGCCGGCCGGCAGAAAATGCTCCTGCGCAATGCCGCGATGCGGCACTTCGTGGTGGACGGCACAGACGATCCCGGTCTGAGGATAGTTCCAGCGGACCGCCTCGATACCGGCGGCGGCGCGAAGGGGAGAGTCGCGGCCATCCGCGGCAACGACGAGCCGCGCCGTGACCGTTTGTCCGTCCGCCAGATCGAGCATGGCGGCATCTTCGCCGAAATGACAATCAGCAAGTTCAGTGCCGTCAAATACCTGAAGACTCGACTTTTCCGCGGCAGCGGCAAGCGCGCGCCGGGTAACGGCGTTTTCGACAATCCATCCAAGCGGCCCGTCGCTGATTTCGGCGTGGTCGTAATGCAGGAAAAGGGGAGACATGCCGTCGGCAACCCGGATTTCGAGAATTGGTTCGGCGTGATCCGCCACGCCCTCCCACAGGCCGAGGCCGTCCAGTATTCGCTGCGAACCCGCTGCGACCGCGGAGCCGCGTCCATCAAAACGTGCCGCAGCCATGTCGGACAGACGGGCGCGCTCGATCAGGGCAACCGGCACGCCTGCTCGGGCAAGTCCCAGTGCGAGACTCAGCCCGACCATCCCGCCGCCAACGACGACCACGTCGAATGAATTCTTCTTCATAGAGCGAAGATGGAGCGCCTCGACCGGGCTGTCCAGCGGCAGATCATCGCATTGTCTATAAATTCAGCAAAAAACAAAAAACGCATAATAATTAGTCATTATTTTAGTGGGTGTGCTTGGGGGAGTATGGCCGCGCTGCTTGGAAAAAAGCCAATTTTATAATGGTTTAACAGCTTGTTAACCAATTTACACAAAATTCATGTGCGTTGGCACCGGTATTGCAAGAGGTAATCCGATGGCAGCGCAGATGGCAGTTTTTCTATGGCACACACTGGAGGCATGAAAATGCAAAGAGCACTTAAAAGTGCTGCGGCGGGTATCGCTGCAGCTTTCATTACTTTGTCGGCACCGCAAGCGGCGGAACCGCTGATAGACGAAAAGGCCTTTCCCGGGGAGTTCTCCGCGAATGTCGGACTTTTTTCGGAATATTACTTCCGTGGCATTTCCCAGACTGACGATGCGCCTGCTGTGCAGGGCGGCCTTGACTGGTCTGCCACTGTCGACGAGGGCACGGGCATCGGGGTCTATCTCGGCGTCTGGGGGTCGAACGTTGATTTCAACGAAGGCGGTTCGGTCGACGGAGCATCCATCGAGATCGATTACTATGGTGGCCTGACCGGCAGTATCGGTAGTTCGATGAGCTGGGATGTCGGTTTTATCTATTATTCCTATCCGGGTGCGACGGCGTCGTTGAACTACGATTTCGTCGAAGCCCAGGCCGCACTGTCCTATGATTTCGGTTTTGCCGCTGCGACGGCAAGCGTCAATTACTCTCCCGAAAACTTCGGCGAGAGCGGTGAGGCTTTCTATCCGAAACTCGCGGTGGATGTACCGGTCGGAAAATACCTGACGCTGTCGGCCCATGTTGCCAAACAGTATATCCAGGAAAATCTGACCTTTGGTCAGCCCGACTACGTCGATTACAGCATCGGCGGCACGGTCAATGTTGCTGGCTTCGACGTCAATGTGACGTGGTCCGATACAGACCTCAGCGAATCAGAATGCAGTGACGCCTGCGGCATGGTGCTGTTCAGCGTTTCTCGCTCTTTCTAATCACGGGACCGGGGCCGCTGATCGTGGCCCCGGTTTTCTATTCTCCAACCACCACGACAACAACGGAAGGTACAGGGGCATGAAATTAATCACGGCAGTCATAAAGCCGTTCAAACTGGATGATGTCCGGGAAGCGCTGACGGATGTCGGCATCGAGGGCATGACGGTAACCGAGGTCAAAGGCTTCGGACGCCAGAAGGGGCAAGCGGAAATCTACCGCGGTGCCGAATACACGATCGCATTCCTGCCGAAGGTAAAGATCGATATTGCCGTGGATGACGCCGCTGCTGAAAAAGTGATTGAAGCGATCCAGCAATCAGCGAATACCGGCAAAATTGGCGACGGAAAAATCTTTGTCCAGGAACTCACCAATGCGGTTCGCATCCGCACCGGCGAGTCCGGCAACGAAGCGCTTTAAGGGAGCATTACTGTGAATAGATGTATCAAACCCGCTGCGATAGCAGTCACACTCGCGGCGATGGGGGTCACTGGTATTGGCGAGGCAGAAGCTGCCGTCAGTGCAGAGACCGCTTTCGTTTTCAACACGTTTTCATTCCTGATCCACGGCGTCCTGGTAATGTTCATGGCAGCCGGGTTCGCCATGCTGGAATCCGGACTTGTCCGTTCCAAGAATACCGCAGCGATCTGCCTTAAAAACATCGCGCTCTATTCGATTGCCGGCCTGATGTTCTACATCGTCGGCTATTCGTTGATGTACACCGATGTCGGTAAAGGTTGGATCGGCACTTTTGAATTCCTCTACAATCCGGCGCCCGCCGAACTGGCATTGCTGAACGCGGATGACGCAGGCAAGGCAGCGGCAAATGCCGCGGTGCTCAAGGATTCGACCTACTCTTCGATGTCCGACTGGTTTTTCCAGATGGTGTTTGTCGCGACCGCAGCCTCGATCGTGTCGGGCACTCTTGCTGAACGCATCAAGGTCTGGCCGTTCCTGATTTTCGTCGTCATCCTGTCCGCCATCATCTATCCGATCCAGGGTTCCTGGGTCTGGGGTGCGGGCTGGCTCGCAGAAATGGGCTTTTCCGACTTTGCCGGCTCTACACTGGTTCATTCGACCGGTGGCTGGGCGGCGCTTGCCGGTGCTCTTGTGCTCGGTGCGCGCAAGGGCAAGTTCGGTGCCAATGGACAGGTCAATCCGATGCCCGGTGCGAACCTGCCCCTGGCAACGCTTGGTACATTCATCCTGTGGTTCGGCTGGTTTGGCTTTAACGGTGGTTCGCAGCTCGCGCTCGGCTCTGCGGCCGACGCGGCAGCGATTGCCATCGTTTACGTCAATACCAACCTGGCTGCAGCGTCCGGTGTGGTCGCCGCGATGATCCTCACCCAGCTGATGTTCAAGAAGATGGATCTCACGCTGTGCCTTAACGGTGCCATCGGCGGTCTCGTCGCCATCACGGCGGGTCCCGATCTGCAGCAGCATGCATATGCCATGCTGATCGGCGGTATCGGTGGTGCGCTTGTGGTGATCGCGGTGCCGCTTATCGACAAGCTCAGGATTGATGATGTGGTGGGTGCCATCTCAGCCCATCTGGTCTGCGGTATCTGGGGCACGCTGGCGGTCGGTATCTTCGGATCCGGGTCGCTGGTCACCCAGTTCATCGGCATCGTTGCCATCGGAGCCTTCGTGTTCATCTCCAGCCTGATTGTCTGGATGATCCTGAAGGTCACCATGGGCATCCGTGTCGATGAGGAAGCTGAAATGGACGGGCTGGATAAATCAGAACTCGGTATGGAAGCGTATCCGGAGTTCGGAAGCAGCAGCTAATGGTCTGAACGCCTCGCCCGACTTGATCGGGCGGGGCGATGAAGTGTCCCACCCTTAGGCGCGCCACGCCGGGGTGGTCACAAGCCGGAGACCGGGCGCACTGCCATCCGTTCGGTCTCCGGTGAACTGCGGTGGCGCATATCTGCCGACATGCGCCGCACCGCTCCCGACGCGATTACGGGAGACAACCGCCCCGCAGAGCTGCGGGGCGGTATTTTTTTGTCCGGCGTTCGTGAAATCGGCATTGAGCCCCGAAATCCCCTATCTCCCTGATAAATAACGACTACCCACCCCGAGACGCATAAATGTTCCCGTAATGTTCGTTTCGGTCCCGGAATCAAACGAATCACGCCACCCCTTGTAGACCAGTATCTTAGCTGCCCATGATGATGTAGAATCTGAGGGAAGCGTTGGAAGACGCTGAGTTTCTCCGGCGGCACCGTTTTTATGATTTGTTCTCATTCCGGCCTGCAGTCGGGCGGGAAGAGGGATCAAACAGGGAGTGTCTGGCCCGGATGACGACAGCGATGACGGTATAAAGCACGATATATGACGAGATACATGACAAGGAACGCACCGGTTTTGTGGAGAGATGAGACATGCCGTTGAACGCTCGCATGGATGCCGTCGGGGATTATCCCTTCGACCGCCTGCGCGCCCTTCTGGGGGCGCTTGAGCCCCCGACCGGTGTTACGCCTATCCCGTTATCCCTGGGTGAACCACAGCACGCGCCACCGGCTTTCCTTGCCGAGACAGTCGCACGCGAGACCGCGGGCTGGTCAAAATACCCGCCGATGCGTGGCACGGAACCGGCACGTGCCGCCATTGCAGGCTGGCTGACGCGGCGTTACGGGCTGCCCGAAAATATGGTCGATCCCGAAACTATGGTGATCCCTGTATCCGGGACCCGGGAAGCGCTCTTCATGATCGCGCTGGCCGCCGTGCCCGAAACGAAAAATGGCAGGAAGCCGGTCGTGCTGATGCCCAACCCGTTCTATCAGGTTTATCTGGGGGCGGCCGTAATGGCGGGCGCGGAGCCGGTATTTGTGCCCGCAGACAGTGAAAACGGTTTCTTGCCGGATTTTGCGTCTCTTCCCGAAGACATTCTCGAACGGACGGCGCTTGCCTATTATTGTTCCCCGGCGAACCCGCAGGGTGCCATTGCCCCGATGGAGACGATGAAGACCCTGGTAAATCTCGCACGCCAGCATGATTTTCTTCTGATTTCCGACGAATGCTATAGCGAACTTTATTACGGCGCACCGCCGACCGGCGGCGCCGAAGCCTGTGCCGCCCTGGGCGATGATGGCCCGGGTGCCATGCGCAATGTCGTGGTCATGAATTCCCTGTCGAAACGTTCAAGTGCGCCGGGGCTGCGGTCAGGCTTCGTGGCCGGCGATGCAAACCTGATCAAACGTTTTTCCCGCCTGCGCGACTATGGTGGAGCGCCGCCCCCGCTGCCACTGCTTGCCGCAGCATCCGCCCTCTGGTCGGATGAAGAGCACGTTGTTGCCAATCGCGTGCTCTATGCGGAAAAATACGTCGTCGCAGAGGAAATCCTCGGCGGGAAATATGGTTATTACAGTCCCGCGGGCGGATTTTATCTCTGGCTTGCCGTTGGGGATGGTGAAGCCGCCGCCCGTGCACTCTGGGGCGATGCCGGGGTGCGGGTTATCCCCGGTGAATACCTTGCCCGCGAAGCGGACGGGCACCACCCGGGCGCCGGCTATATTCGGCTCGCGCTTGTCCACGACCTCGAAACCACCCGTGACGCGCTGACGCGCATCACCAAAGTATTGTAAGCGGGAGCATATCATGGCCAGTCGAACCCGGAACGCCGGACGCACAACGTTTCTCTCACCGGAAATGCAGGCATTCCTGCGTCGCCGTTTGCAGGAACTTGCCGGTATCGTCCTCTTCCTGTCGGGGCTGGCCCTCAGTGTAGCGGTTCTTGGATATGATTCTTCCGATCCGTCATGGAATCACTCCGTTGCCCGCGAGGCCGCAAACCCGTTGGGCATGAGCGGCGCCTGGATCTCCGATTTCCTCATACAGAGTATCGGTGCCACCGCGATCCTGCCGGCGGCCGTACTGATGATCTGGGGATGGCGGATCGGCGCACATCGTGAAATGGGCCGGGCTTGGCTCCGGCTGTCGGCTTTGCCGGCAACGCTTTTGCTGGCAACCATCGCCCTTGCAGCGCTGGGCACGCCCGGGTTCTGGCCGTTAAAAATAGGCCTTGGCGGCATTACCGGATCGGTTCTTCTGACTGATATCGGGGCGCTTGCCGCTGCCATAGGCAGTCCGGTCTGGCCGTTTTCACTGGCAATCGGTGTCCTCGCGATTATGGCATTTGCGCTTACGCTCGGTCTCAGCCGCAGTGAATGGACGTCGGGTCTCCGGCGTGCCGGCCGCCTTGGTGGCAGCACTGCCAAAGCCGGCCTGACCGGCGGCCGCTGGTCGGGGCGGATGGCGCAGCGTATCGGTGGTATATCCTGGTCAATGTTCCGCCGTGTGCGTGTTCCGTCCTTCGGCGACAGACGGGCGCCCGATTATATCGATGTGGAGGACGACCCCGAAGTGATCGAAGCCGATGACCGAGGGAGCCGCCGCCGCGAACCGAAGCTGAGCGCCCCGCGCGGCCGCAGCGAGGATCGGTTAGAAAAGCCGGAAAAGAAGAAGATTGTCGCGCCGAGACGCAAAAAACCCGCGGCCGGTAAACGGGCTGCGGAGGCAGATCAGCAGCGGCTTGATCTCAACACAGGGGAATACACCCTGCCGCCGCTCGATGTTCTCGACGAGCCCCCCGAGGATTACGGACAGAACAAGCAGGATGAAGATGCCCTGTCCGAAAACGCCCGGCTCCTTGAATCCGTACTTGAAGATTTCGGCGTACGCGGTCGGATCGTCAAGGTTCGTCCGGGTCCGGTTGTCACTTTGTACGAGCTGGAGCCCGCACCGGGTACGAAGTCATCCCGCGTTATCAGCCTCGCGGATGATATTGCCCGGTCGATGAGCGCCGTGTCCGTGCGTGTTGCCGTCGTCCCCGGAAAGAACGTCATCGGTATCGAGCTGCCGAACGCCACGCGTGAACTGGTGACCCTGCGCGAGCTGGTCGAATCCAAGGATTTCGAAAAGCATACAGGTGCCCTGACACTGGTTCTCGGTAAGGATATCGGCGGTGGCCCCAGTATGGTTGATCTCGCCCGGATGCCTCATCTGCTGATCGCAGGGACGACCGGCTCCGGTAAGTCCGTTGCGGTGAACACGATGATCCTGTCGCTCCTGTACCGGCTGACGCCGGAACAGTGCCGGTTCATCATGATCGATCCGAAGATGCTCGAACTGTCCGTCTATGACGGTATTCCGCATCTGTTGTCCCCGGTTGTCACAGACCCGTCCAAGGCGGTTGTCGCTTTGCGCTGGGCGGTCCGCGAGATGGAAAACCGATATCGCGCGATGTCCAATCTCGGTGTTCGCAACATCAATGGTTACAACCAGCGCATAACCGACGCGGCCAAAAAAGGTGAAACCCTGATGCGGTCAGTGCAGACCGGATTCGACCCCGAAAGCGGCGAGCCGATCTACGAAGAACAGGCCTACGACATGAACCCGTTGCCCTATATCGTCGTGATCGTCGACGAGATGGCTGACCTGATGCTGGTCGCGGGCAAAGAGGTTGAGGGGGCGGTTCAGCGTCTTGCCCAGATGGCCCGTGCCGCTGGTATTCATGTGATCATGGCAACCCAGCGTCCGTCGGTCGATGTCATTACCGGCACGATCAAGGCGAACTTCCCGACCCGTATCTCATTCCAGGTGACATCGAAGATCGACAGTCGCACCATTCTGGGCGAAGGCGGCGCTGAACAGCTGCTCGGCCAGGGTGACATGCTGTATATGGCGGGCGGC
>CAJQLI010000250.1 GCA_905479125.1 uncultured Alphaproteobacteria bacterium
TAATGTTAAAATTGGAGACAATTCAATTATAGCAGGTCAAGTAGGAATTGCTGGTAGCTCTATTATTGGCAATAACGTTCGAATTGGTGGACAAGCTGGGATTTCTGGTCATTTAACTATTGGCAATTCCACTAAGAGCCTTGAGAGGAACGACTCCGGGCCGCCATGCGAATGGATGAACTCCGTATGAGGCGTATCGCGCAGCGGCTGATTTGTCTCGAGAGAACCGATGCGCTACCTCAGAAGACAAGGGAGGCACTCAGTAAAGAAATTGAGGCAAGATGGAATGCGCATGACGGTGCGCTACCTTGGTGAACAGGCGCAGATACAAGGCAGGATCTGGCCAAGCTACAAAGCGAAGATGTCGGCAGCCGTCTCGTCGTGTTGAAAGGAAACTGGATGCTTTTATGACTGTCTTGTCGAAATAGGCACAACGGATAATGTTTGCGAGCGTCTGTAACTACTTTTATTGAATGCTCAGACTGTTCGATGGATTGTAGGGGCTTGAACAGATCCTGCCCCCGCAACCAAATTTAGCCCGTTATCTCTCTGAGATAGCGGGTTTTTTGATTTTGGCGGCAGTCGCTGTCGTTGGTCCTGACAATTGCAGAGCGATATGCCAGCGTTCCCAGCTTAAGAACAGGGCGGTCGGCGGCGCAGCACGTTTACATCCTGTAATTGCTTTATCTAGTGGATCGCACCTTTCTGGAGTGGGGCGCGCGCCGGGCGGTATTCAGGCATAATCCTCAAAACACGTTCCTGACGGCCGTTGGTATTCAGGATGACAGAGGGAGAGCGCCATGAAATATGACTATATCGTCGTCGGAGGCGGATCGGCGGGGTGCGTGATGGCGCACCGGCTATCGGCGGACCCGGCCAATCAGGTCCTGTTGGTGGAAGCCGGTATGGATACACCGCCGGATGCGGTCCCGGCCGATATCCTGAACAGTTACCACCTGTCACAGGCCAATCCTAACTACAAGTGGTCACAGTTCCGGGCTTATCACCAACCGGTCCCCCATAATGCCCCGGAACGGCCTCCCCTGCAGCATTACGACCAGGGCCGTGTGATGGGCGGCGGGTCCAGCATCAATTACCAGGCCGCGAACCGCGGGACGCCGGACGACTATAATGAATGGGAATCGATGGGGGCAGACGGATGGGGGTGGGACGACGTGCTGCCGTTTTTCCGGAAGCTCGAAACCGACCAGCAGTTTGACGGGCCGTTACATGGAAAATCCGGTCCTTTGCCGATACGCCGGGTGACGCGTGAAAACTGGTCGGGTTTTTCAAAAGCGACAGCCGATTCATTTGCCCTCGCCGGGATGCCGTTTTTCGAGGATCAGAATGGCGGGTTCGAGGATGGCTATTTCCCGATGACGGTCAGCAACCTGAATGACCAACGGGTCTCTGCCGCCATTGCGTATCTCGATGCGGCGACGCGGGCGCGTCCCAATCTTACGATCCGGTCGAACGCTGTCGCGAAGAGAATCCGCTTCGAGGGCCGCCAGGCGATCGGGGTTGAACTAGACCGTCAGGGCGCTGAGGAGTTTTATGGTGGCAGTGAGATCATCATTTCAGCGGGCGCGAGCCATTCGCCGGCCCTGTTGATGCGCTCAGGCGTTGGACCTGGGCTTCATCTGCGCGATATGGGAATTGATATAGTCGCGGATCTGGCCGGTGTCGGTCAGAATCTTCAGGACCATCCCGGTGTGCCCACCATGGCCTATATGACGCGCCGTTCGCGTCATGGCGCCAATCCGGGGCCCGCGCTTCAGGTCGGGGCGCGGTATTCATCGGAAATTGACGGGTGTGGCCCCAACGACATGTTCGTTTGTGCGATCGGGCGTGCCGCATGGCACTCGGCGGGGCGACGGCTTGCAAGTATGTCGAGCTGGATCAACAAACCCTACTCGCGCGGGCAGTTACGGCTGCGCTCGGCGGATTGGCGCGAAGAGCCGGAGGTCGAGCTCAATATGTTATCCGACCCGCGCGACCTGGCACGGATGAAACTTGCCATGCACCGGGTGGCGGCGCTGTTCCAATACGGCCCGCTCAAGTCGGCAGCCCGGGACCCGTTCTCAACCAACTTCAACCGGCGGGCGCAGATGGTCGGCGCCGTTACGCCGCGGAACAGATTTCTCACAGCATTGGCGTCGGTGATGATGGACGGGCCGGGCCCGCTGCGTCGGGCGGTGATCGAGAATGTCATGCTGGGCAGGAATATTGCCAGTGTGGTGCGCGCCGGTGATACTGCGATCGAAGAGCATGTTATGCGCTACGTGATCAGTATTCGTCATATTTCCTGCACCTGCCGAATGGGGCGCGAGGATGACCCCATGGCCGTGACCGGCCCGGACGGCCGGGTGCATGGTATCGGCGGATTGCGGGTCGCGGATGCTTCGGTATTTCCCGCGGTCCCGCGGGCAAACACCAACATCCCGACGATCATGACGGCCGAAAAGATCGCTGATTCGGTGCTGTCGCCCGGTTAGCGGATGCCGGAGACGTAACAATAAGCCGGAGACTGGCCAGGTGTTGTTTCGTAACGGCCTGTCCGTTTCGCCACTTATCCCTTTTTGGGTGGTTGTGGTCGGGAAAAGACGAGTTCGCTGGCCGTCGACGCGTTCGCATCTAGGGCATAGCCCCCGGCGTTAAAGTCTTTCAGGCCCTCCGCCCGGTCGACCCGGTTTTCCATGATCCAGCGGGCCATGCTGCCGCGGGCATGCTTGGCGTAATACATGAGGGTGCGGGCTTCGCCATCCTTGACGTTCAGGAACTTCGCCGAAATTACCGTCCGCCCCAGCGCTTTGGCGTCGACGGCCTTGAAATATTCATTCGATGCGAGATTGACGATAGTTGTGTCGGCATGGTCAGCAAGGTCTTCATTGAGCCGGTCAGCGATACGCGTGCCCCAGAAATCGTAAAGGGATTTCCCGCGGCCATTTGCCATTTTGGTGCCCATTTCAAGGCGGTAGGGCTGGATTGCATCCATGGGGCGCAAAAGTCCGTAAAGCCCCGACAGGATACGCAAATGATCCTGCGCATATGCCAGCGTATCGTCAGACAGGCTGTCTGCTTCCAGCCCCCAATAGACGTCGCCGTCAAAGGCGAGCCCGGCGGCCTTGGCGCTGTTGCTCCTGTTGTCGATGTTGAAGGCCTGAAACCGCTCAAAATTCATGGCTGCGAGCTTGTCGCTGATATGCATCAGACGTTTCAGGTCGTCCGCCGTCTGGGTCTTGGCGACGACCGCAAGTTCGTTCATGTCCTCGAGCAGGCGTGGCTGCGTGACGGGGACACCGGTTTCCGCGGGGTCCATATTCATTTTTTTTGCAGGGGAGAGTAGCGTCAGCATGGTCTATCCTTTCCTCCTAACATCAACCCGGCCAATCCGGGTTCGTATGCGTGGGTCGGTGATCCCATTAAACTAATTCGTTGCGTCAAAAACTCAAGCGGCTTGATAGGGATTCAGACTGAGGATCGGCTAACGAATTCTTTCAGCGATGAGAAAACGACTTCGAGCCCGGTATCCATCGTATTGGCGAGGTCCATTGCAGCGCCGCCGTTTCCGGCGATGCACAATTCTTCTATTTCGCCGAAGGTTTTGGCGAGTGAGGTGACGCCGAAAGTGGCGCCCATGCTCCGCATGGCGTGAGCCGCATCTTCTAGCGCTTCTATATCGCCAGCAGTCTGGGCTTTTTCGACCTGATCCATTCGTTTTCCTGCATCTTCGATAAATGAATCGATGACGGCGATCAGTTCGTCCTGGTTGAGTTGTTTCGGCAG
>CAJQLI010000251.1 GCA_905479125.1 uncultured Alphaproteobacteria bacterium
GCTGGCGCGGGAACTGGCGGAGTGGAACATCATGGTCAACGCGGTTGCGCCGGGATTCGTCCTGACGGGAATGACGTCGGCGGGGCGTGACGAAGCGGCAATTGTTGCGCGTACGGAGCGTATTCCACTCGGACGGATGGCGGACCCGAAGGATATCGCGCAGACGGTCGCTTTTCTGGCGTCGGACGAAGCCGACTTCATTACCGGCCAGGTGATTAGCCCCAACGGGGGAGAGAGAATCGTCGGAATTTAGTCCCGTGTACCGAACACGCCCTCTGTTGTCATTGCCTGAAATTCTTCGCGAATTTGGGTGGAGATGGCGTCGATCGCAGGTGATGATGCCCGATCTGTGCGGCGGATGAACGTTCGCGTCAGTTCGAAACCCTTGAACTCCGAGACGATAAGCTCGCCGTTTTCGACCTCTTTGAAGATCGACGAATAGGGCATCATCGCATAGGCGAGGCCGCGGCGGACGAAGTCCTTGACGACATCGGGGCTGGCGGCTTCGAAACGAACGTCGATAGAGATGTTGTTTGCAGCCGCGGTATTTTCGAGCTGTGTGCGCCCACCAGATGGCCTTGTGAACAGAACCATCGGTCTGTCCCTGAGGTCCGATATGGAACAGGGCGATGACGGGATGTCCGAAAGCCGGGGAGACCCGACCAGATATACCTTTTCGGTCACCAGTTGCTCGTTGGACAGATAGTCCCTGTGTGCCGGGTTGACGATGATCGCGAGATCTACCCGCCCGGTATCCATGCCATCAAGAAGATAATATGAAGCGCCTTCTGTCATCTGCAATGTGATGCCGGGAAAGCGTTTACTCGCGGCTTCTGCCAGGCGCGCATAGAGCAGCCGGCTCGTTGTGGTGGTCGCACCGATGGTCACCGTGCCGCGCGGACTCGCTTTGGTTGCGGTCATTTCCGCGCGGGTCTCCTCGACCTCGCGCAGAATGGTGTCGGCTCGAAGCTTGAGCTTCTTGCCTTCGGCTGTCAGCCGGATGCCGCGTGCGTGGCGTTCCATCAGGACAACGCCGAGTTCTTCCTCAAGGGTCCGCATGTGTCGACTGAGTGCGGATTGCGCAACATTCGCCCGTGCCGCAGCCTCGCGGAAAGAACCGCTCTCGGCGATGCGGGAAAAGTACTGTAATTGGCGTAAATCCATGGATAATCCAGATTGATCTCGAATTGAGATCAGTCATATCGCGATATGGTATTTGTGGCAATCACGGTGGATCGTTAGGTTGCTCTCAATCGAACAGAAGTTTCGAATTGGGAGCCGACAAAAGGTAAGGGACACCCGCTTAGGGCGGGCTATTTCCGGAACAACAAAAACAAAAATTGGTCCGGAGAGACACAAGCCGGGGAGAAAGACGGTCTAGACCGCCATTCGAACCAGCCAATAAAAACAAGAACAAGAACAAAAAACAAAAATAAACGAGATACAGACTGGGGGGCGGCGCAAATTTTGCGCCGTCTCGTTTATCTGCTATCCGGGTACTGAAATCCAACAGGAGAAATCAGAGATGGACGGCGCTATAGCCAATCAGCATGTGCAGACCGATTTACGTGATTTTCTGGCCGCGGTCGAAGAAGGCGGCGAATTGAAGAAAGTCGCCGGCGCTCATTGGGACAAGGAAATCGGCGCGGTTACAGAGGTTCTGTACCGTGAGAAGGTCGACCGTTCGCCACTGCTGCTGTTTGATGAGGTGCCCGGGTATCAAAAAGGTTTTCGTTGCCTGTATGGCATGCTGGGCTCGCCGTATCGTCTGGCGCTTGGCATGGGGATCGATCCTTCCGGGTCAGGTGATCGGCGCGCAATGCTCGATGCCTATCGCGAGCGTATCAAGCAGTATGAGCCGATCCCGCCGAATGTAGTTACCGAAGCACCGATCCTGGAAAACATCGACCGTGATGAAGACGTCGATCTGACCAAGTTTCCGGTGCCGGTTCATCATGAAAAAGACGGCGGTCGCTATATTGGCACGGCCTGTGGCGTCATTACGAAAGACCCGGATACGGGCCGCGTCAATGTCGGCACTTACCGTGTCATGCTGAACGGCAAGAATATCGCCACATCCTATATTTCGAACGGCAAACAGGGCCGTATCCAGCGCGACAAGTACCTGAAAGAGGGCAAGCGCTGCCCGATGGTCATCGTGGTCGGCGTTGACCCCGCAACATATATCGCGGCGCGCTACACGCTGGCTGATCACATTCCCGAGCTCGATTGGGCGGGCGGGCTTTCGGGGGCGCCGCTTGATGTCGTCGAGGGCGAGGTTACTGGCCTGCCGTTCCCGGCGCGGTCCGAACTGGTGCTGGAAGGTTGGGTGTCACCGGATGAGACGGCGCTTGAGGGTCCGTTTGGCGAATGGACCGGCTATTACGCCGGTGACGCCAAGGAAGAGCCGGTTATTCACATAGAGCGCGTGTATTACCGCAATGACCCGATCCTTACCTGTGCTGCCAGTCAGAAGCCGCCGCACAGCCATCTGTTCGAACGCTGCTTTATACGTTCGGCCGGCCTGCTGGATTCACTCGAAGGCGCTGGTATTCCCGACGTCAAAGGCGTTTGGGTACATCAGGCAGGGTCGGGGCGGACATTCGTCGCGGTTGCGATCAAGCAGCGATATTTCGGCCACGCAAATCAGGTCGGACTCGTTGCGTCGCAGGTGAATCCCATTGGCTATGTCGGTCGCTATATCGTGGTGGTCGACGATGATATCGACCCGACGGATATCAATGATGTTATCTGGGCAATGGGGACGCGGTCGGATCCGAAGCGCGATTTCACCATTCTTGACCGCACCTGGTCGTCTCGCCTGGATACGATGGTGTTCGACGACAAGCTCTATAACAGCCGTGTCGTTATCGACGCCTGCATTCCGTACGAACATATCGATGATTTCCCGGAAGTCGCGATGACCTCGCCGGAACTGGCGAAGGATGTGCGGGCAAAATTCCCGGACGTATTCGACTAGCTGCGTAAAACGGGTCTTTGTTTATGACTTAGCCGGCGCTGTCTGGATTTCGGCAGGCAGGAACAGCGAGACCGTTGTCCCGACTGATACGCGTGACTCGATCTCCAGGTCGGCGGAGATCAGTTCCGCCAGTCGTTTGCATATGGGTAGGCCCAGCCCAGTGCCGTTGATTTCCCGCGCGACATCCGCACTGCCGCGGAAATACGGATCGAACACGTAGGACAGTTCTTCGGGCGGTATTCCCCGCCCCGTATCCATGACCTTGATAAGGGTTGGCCGTACCGGTGTCGGGGCGGCCAGCGAGAGCGATACCCGGCCGGTGGGTTCGGTATATTTAAGGCCATTCGACAATAAATTGGTCAAAATCTGCGACACGGCGCGTGCATCGGATATGACGCTGACGTCGGGGCCGGGTTCCAGTGCCAGCGAGATGTTCCGCGCGTCAAAGCTATCGCGAAAGATTTCCATCGTGTCCGCCAATAGCGGCCTGAGCATGACGGTCTCGGGGTGGATGGGAAATTGGTCTGCCTCTATTCGGGACAGATCGAGCAGGTCGTTGACCAGTGTAAGCAGGCTGTCGGCGGCCATATGTATGTTCAGGCCGTATTCCCGGAATCGCTGGGCCGCGAGCTTCTGGGTTGTTTCCGTTGAGAGTATGTCGGAAAAACCGAGAATAGCGTTTAGCGGGGTCCGCAGATCGTGGCTCATCCTTGCCAGAAAATCCGATTTGGCCCGGTTGGCATCGACAGCCTGTTTTCGGGCCAGTTCCAGCGCCGTTGTGCGTTCAGATACTTTTTCTTCCAGCGTACGGTTGAGGTTTTCGAGGTCGAGCACAGCCTGTTTGGTGGTCGTTATGTCTTCCTCGACGACGACAATCACAGGCAGACCGGAGACGGGGTCGCGACCCCGATTGAGATCCACCCGGTGCCAACGCTCCCCGTTTGGGGTCGCGATCCGGAATTCACCGGCGAGTTCTCTGCCTTGTTCGATGGCTCTCAGAAGAATGCGGCCATCATCCTGGTCGGCAAACCGGCGCTCAAAATCGTTGCCGCGATCAGGTGCCGGGGTAAGGTTGTCCGTGGAGTGCGTATCTGAACTGAACGCTTCCGTGGCAGCAGGATTCATCGACAGCAGGTCGCCCTCTATCGTGAAGTAGCTGATCATGATCGATGTATAGCGGGTCGCTTCGACGATCCGCTGATCGGTCGCATCGATTCCTTCGTTTTCCGAGATTGATGCTTCGATCAGAAGGGCGTCGCGGTGGTCGCTGTCAATCTGGACCGGCGTATAGCGGAGGTTTGCCGGCACCGGGTTGCCGGCAGGATAGAGTGTCCAGCTATCAAGCGTGGGCTGTCCGAGCGGCGCGTTGTCAAAGATCTGCCGCAGGCGCTTACGCACCGTGCTGCTGTCCGATGAATAATCTCTATTCAGAAGGTCATCCAGCGAAGTGGCTTGCCAGAAGCGGATAGCAGCCTGGTTTGCCCACCACATGCCGTGCTTTTCAATATCGAATATCCAGATGGGCGCCTCGAAAATGTCGAGAAGATGCAGCTTCTTTCCGGAAGAAAATGCCCAATTGGACGAGCCGCCGCCCTCTATTGATTTTCTGCTGGTTATCAAAGCGCAACACACCCATTCGTTGAGGCCACTCCGTTTCCGGCAATCGGAATAACGAAGCTCTGTATGACCTGAGCAATGTTTACGTTCGTAATATGTTGGCCGCAAGAAACGATTTGGGCCCGGTGTTAGTCCGAAACTGGCAGAATCCGGTATGCCGCGTCTTCTGAGACCCGCGTGCGGGCATCATCGAGCCCGTCTTCTGTCCGCGCATGGATGCGATACAGGGGCTGGCCCGCGGTTACGTTATCGCCGGGTCGGGCGAACAGGTCCAGCCCCGCGCCCTTGTCTTTCGGCGCGCCGGCGGCCCGGGCGATACCTGAAAGGGCAAAACAGTCGATGAAATCGACTGTGCCGTCGGCATCGGCAGCGATGGTGACCGTTTTGGTGCCGATCTCGACCTCTTCGGGCGGTGGCCCCTGTGCGGCGATTATGCGCTCAAACGTCTCATACGCTTTACCGCTATCAAGCAATTCCCGCACTTTGATCGGCGCTTCCGAGTTCGATATCGCGGGATCAAAACACAGTATCGCGGCGGCGAATTCGAGTGCCTTGGCGCGAAGATCTGCAGGGGCTTCTGCGTCGTTGCGCAGGACCGAGACCACGTCACGGGCTTCGAGTGCAGGACCGATGCCGTTACCGATTGGCGCACGCCCGTCGGTCAGCCGCACATCGAGCGTCAGTCCAAGTGCCTGGCCGACATGGAGAAACAGGGATCGTAACGCCTTGGCGTCGTCGGCGGTGCGCACCTTGGCGGTCGGCCCAAGCGGGACGTCGATGATGCAGTGTGTCGCACCTGCCGCAAGCTTCTTGGACAGGATCGATGATACCGACCAGCGTAGTGAATCCAGCTTCAGCGGGCGGGTGATCGCGTTCATGACCTCGTCGACGCGGGAATGGTTCAAGCGGCCGTTCCAGGCGATACAGCC
>CAJQLI010000252.1 GCA_905479125.1 uncultured Alphaproteobacteria bacterium
CCTCGTAGAATTTTATTATTTAGCTGTAAAGCTGGTCGAAGGCATCGAGCGCCTGAGCGCGATATACGGCAGCAGGACCACCACCCATTTCGATTGCAACAGCAGCTGTTTCCGCCACTTCTTCACGTGTTGCCCCTTTCTTGATCGCTGCACGTGTATGAAAATTAATATACCCCTCGCAATGCATGGCGATACCGACGGCAAGCGCCATCAGTTCCTTCGTCTTGGCATCCAGCGCGCCGTCCTTGCCGGCAGTTTCCATCAACCCGCGAAACGCCCGCATCGTATCCGGGGCCGCTTTGAACAGCTTGGCTGCCCGGGCATCTACTTCTTTGGCGAATTCCTTGTGATCGCTGACCATTCGTTTACTCCTGAAAATGACGAGAACAGCGCCCATACCGGCGACCGATAAGCAACCCTATCAGGTCGTCCGGTCCGCCGGAATGGTCCTGGGCGCGGGCTTTCGGCGCCGCATGAGCCACGTCAATAATGCGGGAGACCAGCGTTTGAGAAACACGTCCCGCCGGGCAACGCCGTCTGCAATGAGGACTTCGCGTTTTCGCGCATGAATGGCATCCAGCGCGCGCCGGGCGCATTCTTCAGGCGGCATGCCGTTTTCGAGAAACGAATCCATCCGGTTGTACCGGGACCCGTCTCCGCGCAGGGCATTGATCGACACATTCGTTCGCACCGCGCCGGGCACAATCAACGTGACATCGATTCCCGCTGCAGCGACCTCTTCACGCAACGAATCGAAAAACCCGTGGACGGCGTGTTTGGCCGCGTTATATCCCGACCGCATGGGTGAGCCGTATTTCCCCGCCACACTTGTCGTACAAACAATCTGGCCAGATCCCCGTGTCAGCATCGACGGCAATACCGCCTTTGTCAGCATCAGCGGGCCGAAAAAATTGACATCCATGACCGCCTGAAAAACCGCAAGATCCGTATCGACGACGCGGGCGCGCTGGGTAAGCCCCGCGTTATTCAACAGCACATCTACTCGGCCGAAGCGATCGAGGACCGAACCCGCCGCAGCAGAGACGGCAGCCTGGTCCGTCACATCGAAAGGCATTACAAATATCTCGCCTGGACCTTTCAAACCGTCGAGATCATCTGCGACGCGCTGCAAATCCGCGTCATTGCGGGCGGAAAGGACCAGATGAGCACCTTCGGCGTGGAACTGCCGGGCCGCCGCCTCGCCGATTCCCGACGATGCCCCTGTCACCCAAATAACCGAGTCGCGAAAACGCATCGACATTTATCCCTTCCCTGCGGTAGGTCGTTTCATGGTCAACGAATGATCCAGTCCGTCAAAACCACTTTCACCCGGCTGCCGCCTTCTGCGCAAGGCGCGATCTGGATGACGTTGAGTGCCGTGTTCTTCGCGGCGCAGGCCGGGATCGTGCGCTATCTGTCCAAAGATCTGCATTTTATCGAAATCTCTTTTTTCCGGGCCGCTTTCGGTATCGTCATCATGCTGCCGTGGCTGATGCGGTCAGGCATCGGCGTGCTGCGTACATCGCATACGAAACTTTATGTCACGCGGGGCCTTCTGAGCACGATCGCGATGTATGGCTGGTTCGGCGGGCTAACGCTGATTCCCATCGGGGATGCCACCGCGATCTCATTCACGTTTCCGCTGTTTATTGCCCTCGCGGGTGTACTGCTTTTGAAAGAGCCCGCACATGCGACCCGCTGGATCGCCCTGGCGGTCGGCTTTGCCGGAACACTGATCGTCGTCCGGCCCGGATTCCAGGAAGTGAATATCGGCGTCTTTATGGTGATCGGCGGCGGCGTGTGCATCGCTTTCTCGGCAATGATCCTAAAAGTGATGCTGCGAACAGATGCACCGGACAAGGCGGCGATCTATCAATCGATTTACATGCTGCCCTTTGCCCTCGTCGCTGTGCTGTTCGTCTGGGAATGGCCGACCCCGGAGCAATGGTTCTGGGGCTTCATGCTTGGCGCACTGTCAACAACGGCCCAGCGCCTGTATTCCCGCGCTTTCGCGACCGGTGACGTCGGGTCCATCACGCCTTTTGATTTCACCCGACTGCCTTTCGCGATCGCCATCGGCTTCGTCATTTTTTCGGAGCTGCCCGATGTCTGGACGATTGTCGGCGGCGTGGTGATCTTCTGCTCATCCGTCTTCGCAGGACAAACAGAGTCCCGCCGTGACCGGAAAAAGGCGCCATGAATACGCCTGCGCCCATGGGCTCCATCGCTGCCTGGTTCGCAGGCCTGTCCGGCCCGGTCCGGGGAACAATCTGGATATTGATCAGCGCCCTGTGCCTGACGGCGATGGCAGCAACAATCCGACATCTTTCAAACGATGTGCATACGTTCATCATCGCGTTTTTTCGCGTCGGCATCGGATTTATCGTCATGGCGCCGTGGCTGGTCCGCACGCGTCTACAGGGGATGAAAACCACAAAGACATCCTGGTTTCTCGCCAGGGCCGTCGTGACGACGATCGCATCGCTCGGCTTCTTTTACGCGCTTGGCGAAATTCCCCTGGCAGATGCCGTGGCAATCATGTTCACGCGCCCGCTCTACGGCACGGTCTTCGCCATCGTTTTCCTCGGCGAAATCGTCGGCCAGCGTCGCTGGACCGCGCTCGGCATCGGCTTCCTCGGAGTACTCGTCATGGTTCGCCCCGGCTTCGAGGCCATCAATCTGGGCCTTGCAGCCGTCTTCGTCGCCTCGATCGCAGGTGCTGCGGCTGCGATCCTGATACGTTACCTGTCGCGCACGGAATCTCCCGATACCATCACCATGTACATGGTTCTGTTCACGGCGCCGGTGATGCTCGTCCTGGCTATGTTGGTGTGGGAGACGCCAACGTGGGAACAGATCGGCTGGCTGTCATTTATCGGTGTGATCGGCACGTTCGGCCAACGGGCAATGTCGCGCGGATATGCAGCAGCAGACGCCTCGATCATTTTGCCCATGGATTTCTCACGCCTGGTGATCGCCGCCCTGTTCGGCTACATGCTGTTTTCAGAAATTCCATCGGTCTATACCGCCATCGGGGCAGCGCTGATCTTTACCTCGACCGTCTATATTGCCCAGCGCGAAGCACGTATTGCGCGCCGGCAGGCGGCCGCTGCACCGGTGCCGGACTAGCATGACCATCGCAACGCTAACCACCCGTTTCGCCGCCCTGCCCGGTCCTGTCCGGTCCGGTATCTGGATGTCGATCTCTGCGATCACCTATGTGATCTCGATCGCCATCGGGCGTTACATGGCCCCCAGCATCGAAGTGTTCCAGATCGCGTTCCTGCGCAACGCTTTCGCCATCCTGTTCATGATGCCCTGGCTGATGAATGTCGGATTGGGGGCGATGCGCACGCGGCAGATCGGCAAGCATGTCATCCGCGGTTTCATGTCGTCGACCAACGTCACGCTGCTCTTTGCCGCGGTCGCACTGATCCCTATTGCCGATATGTCGGCGATCAATTTCCTGCAGCCGGTAATCGGCGCTGCGATCGCCGGGTTCGTGCTTGGCGAAGTTGCCGGGCGGAAACGCTGGCTGGCTATTTCCATGGGATTTATCGGCGCCCTCCTCGTCGTCCGACCGGGATTCGCCGAATTCAATCTCGGGATGGCCTATGCGCTGGGATCGGCCGTTGCCGGGGCGCTCGTATCCATAATGATCAAGACGCTGGTCCGCACGGACCCGCCGGATACCATTGCCGCCTGGCTGTTCATCACCCAGTCGCTGATCCTGCTGATCCCGACGATCATTGTCTGGACTCCGCCGACACTGGAACAATGGGGCCTGTTTGTCTTTATCGGCGCGGTCAGCGTGATCCTGCAGCGCACCTATAACAGGGGTATTCAGGCGGCTGATATTTCCATCGCCATGCCCTTTAACTTCACCCGACTGATATGGGCGTCCCTGCTCGGCTGGCTGGTTTTTGCGGAATTTCCGGATGTCTGGACGTGGATCGGCGGAACGATCATCTTTATCGCCTCGGTCTGGCTCACCCGCCAGGGCCGCAAGAAATAAAAACAGCGGATCGCATGAGCGGATATATCGAAAAGTTCCACGCACTTCCGCCGAACATGCGGGGCGCGCTGTTCGTCATCCTGGGAACAGCCTTCTTCGTCCTGACGGATATCGTCGTCAAATTGACGGGTGAACGCTTTCATCCGGCACAGATGTCGATCTTCCGCTACGGCGTCGGCTTTATCCTGCTGGCCCCGTTATTTATCCGCACCGGGCGCGTGAAGCTGCGGACCAAGCGCCTGAAGCTTCATTTCGTCCGCGCGATCCTGGCGACGCTGGGGCAGGCCGGTATTTTCTATACCGTCATCCATCTCCAGCTCGCCGACGCGACGGCGATGAACTTCACCCGCCCCCTGTTCCTGACGATCCTCGCCATCTTCATTCTGAAAGAAGTCGTCGGAATCCACCGTTGGTGCGCAACCCTTATCGGGTTTACCGGCGTGATCGTCATGATGCGACCGTTCGGCGGTGAGGTGGATATCGCCTGGGGAGTGGCCCTTGTCACAGCGTTGCTGTTTTCATCGGGCCTGATCATCATTCGTATTCTTGGCCGCGAGGACCCGCCGGGCACAATCCTGTTCTGGTACCACATATTCGGAATTATTTTCTTTGCCGGACCAGCGGCCTATGTCTGGGTCCACCCGACACTGCATGAATGGGTTCTGCTCTGCCTGATCGCGACGTTCACGGCGATTGGCATGAACTTTTTCGTCCGCGGGTTTTCGGTCGGCGAATCAAGCCTGATGGGCACGATGGAATATATCCGCCTCGTCTTCGCCGCCCTGGCCGGATACTTCATCTTCACCGAAGTCCCCGACATGTGGACCTGGGTCGGGGCAGGCGTCATCGTGTCCGCGACGCTTTACATCACGCGGCACGAAGCAAAGACCGGGAAAACCTGAGCGGAACCGCTATTTCGCGGTCACCGCTTTTCGCCCCGCGATACGATCGATGAACGTCGCCAATGCGACATCTCGTTCCGAGACGCCACCCGCATCATGGGTCGTCAGCGTGATCGAGACGTTGTTATAGACATTCGACCATTCGGGGTGGTGATCCATCTGATCCGCCTTTATCGCGACCCGGGTCATGAAACCGAATGCTTCATTGAAATCGGAAAACTTGTAAGCCTTGTGCAGGGCATCGCGGCCGCGCACTTTTTTCCAGCCTTTGAGGGATGCCAGTGCTCTGGACCGTGCCGCGCCGGTGAGTTTATCGACCATGAAACCTCCTGTTTATCAGGCACCTACCCTGATGCGCCTTGGCCGGACGATCAAGGGCGGGTAATCATGACACCATGAGCAGAGAATTCACCACCGCCCCGTCGCTGGACGATATCGAAGCCATCGCGCGGACGGCATTCGAGGCCCTGCCCGATGCCTTCCGGATATTGACAACCGGCATCGTGTTTCGCGTCGACGACTTTCCGGACCAGGAAACGGTTGTGGAAATGGGTCTGCAAAGCCCGTTCGACCTGATGGGGCTGTATAGCGGCGTGCCGGTCGGCGAAAAGGATGCAGGCGCCCACCCCGTGGTGGACATGATCTTCCTGTATCGCCGTCCGCTGCTCGACTACTGGTGCGAGACCGGGGAAGATCTCTCCCATCTCGTCCGCCACGTTCTTATTCACGAAATCGGCCACCATTTCGGCCTGTCGGATGACGACATGGAACGGCTCGAGGCCAGCGCCGAAGATTAATCCCCGCCAAGATGCGAAACCAGCGCATCGAGCTTCACCGGCCAACCGCCAGAGACGCTTGCGATATCGTCTTCCGTGCTGTCGCCGACATGCGACAGTTTAAGCCGCGCTCCCTCCGGGGTCGGCTCCAGCTCGAATATCACCCGGGTCGGTTCCGGGATATCGGCGCTTTCCCATGCCCATACTATGCGGGTCGGCGGGGTGAATTCGAGCACTTCGATATCGGTCCAGCCACGCCAGCTGGACCCTTCGGGAGGTGTGGTCCGAAAAGTGAACCTGTGGCCGATTTCCGGTTTGAAGTCGCAGGTTAACA
>CAJQLI010000253.1 GCA_905479125.1 uncultured Alphaproteobacteria bacterium
GGGGGGGGTCGCGCACGAGATCAATACGCCTATTCAGTATGTCGGTGACAATATCCGGTTCGTTTCCGAGTCCTTTTCCGATATCGCCAGCACACTTGCCGCCGATCCTCTCGCGGGACCGGATTTTCAGGCGGCTCTTGAGGAAATCGATTGGGCATTTCTGGCAGACGAGATACCGAAAGCGCTCGATGAAGCAGGTGAAGGGGTGAAAACTGTTGCCGGCATCGTTCGTGCAGTGAAAGAATTTTCACACCCGGAGGCGTCCGAGAAATCGGCCGCCGATTTGTCGGAAATTATTAACAACACGCTCATGGTTTCCCGCAATCAATGGAAATACGCAGCTGATGTCGAGTGTGAGCTTGGGCCGGGACTGGAAGCTGTTCCGTGTTATCCGGGAGAACTGGCGCAGGTTCTGATCAACCTTGTTGTTAATGCTGCGCAGGCGATAGCGGAGGATCAGCGCGAAGCACTCGGAACGATCCGGATCGTGACAGAACGATATCCGGACCTCGCCGAGATAAGGATAGTCGATAACGGGCCGGGCATCCCGGCGGATAAGCTGGGCAAGATTTTTGATCTGTTCTTCACGACGAAAAGCCCCGGTGCCGGCACCGGTCAGGGGCTTGCAATCTGCCAGTCGATAATCGAATCGAAGCATGGCGGTACGCTGAAGGTTTCCTCGACCGTTGGCGAAGGAACCTGTTTTACGATCCAGATTCCCCTGCAGATATCCCAAAAGAAACTCGAATCCGCGGCCTGAACCGGTTTGACGTCGGTATATGATTATACGGATAGGGGCTGGCGCAGAGCACCGGGCGAATTGCATACTGTCCTCTCAATGACGGGAGTGAAATAATGGCAATAGCGACGGTGCGCGGACTTAACATCAATTATGAAATTGTCGGTGATGCCGGCCCCTGGGTCGCGCTGATTACCGGTGGCCGGCGTGGCTATCAGGAATTTCTGCCGCTTGCGGGCAAGATTGCAGCGAAGGGTTTCCGCGTCCTGTTGCATGACCGGCGCAATACCGGCGCATCGGATATCGAGCTTGAAGCGCACGAGGTCGAAGAAGCCACCTGGGCAGACGACCTCCGCGATCTGCTCGACCAGCTGGGGGCAGCACCTGCGTTTATCGGCGGTTCGTCTTCAGGCGCGCGGACGGCGATCATGTTTGGTCTGCGCCACCCCGATGCGACCCGGGCACTGATGCTGCTGCGCGTCACCGGCGGTGCATTCCCGGCAAAGCGCCTGCCCGAGATGTATTACGGACAGTTCATTGATATCGCCAAAGAAGGCGGCATGGCCGCAATCTGTGAGACAGATACCTGGCGTGAACGGATTGAAAGCAATGCGGCGAACCACGAAAAGCTGATGGCGATGGACGCCGCAGAGTTCATCTCGACGCTGAGCAAGTGGAAAGAGCTTTTCGAAGCGGGTGCGAACCTGCCTGTCATGGGGGTGACCGAAGATCAGCTCGGCGGTTTGAAGATGCCGACGATTGTCATTCCGGGGAATGACAACACTCATTCGTCAGAAAGCGGCCGGACAGCGCACCGGATGATTCCGGGAAGCGAAATTCACGACCTCGGCCTAGATGATGTCGATGTCGCTTTAATTCCGTATCCCGACTGGGCACCGTATGAGCCTAAAATCGTCGATGTCCTGACCGGGTTCATGAAACGGAACTGATCGTTTTATAAAAGGTTTTTACCGCCGAACCGCTTCCGCCACAGCGGAATCGCTTCCGCATTGACGATATGGCGCGGCAGTTCGCCGCGCAGAGCGGCAAGGGTGTTGTCCACCGTCCAGGGCACGGCGGGTTTGAGGCTGGCGCCCTTGTTTCCGCTGATCATGTGCGGCGAGACGAGTATCTTGTCGCCCAGCCCGCGAAGTGGCGACTGAAGGTCGAGCGGCTCCGTCTCGAACACGTCGAGCGCTGCGCCGGCAATCTTCTGTTTCTCCAGCGCGAAAAACAGGGCTTCCTCCTCGACGATCGGTCCGCGCGCGGCATTGATAAGGATGGCCGAGGGTTTCATCAGTTCGAAGCGGGCCTCGTTCATCAGATAGTGGGTCTCCGACGTCAGGTTTGCGTGGATCGTGACTACGTCTGACTCGCGGAGCAGCGTCTCGAGATCGACCGCTTTCGCATTGCTATGCGCGAATTTCGCCTCGTCGACGTATGGGTCGTACGCGATCAGCTTTACCCGCCAGGGGGCGAGAAGATCGCAGAGACGCGAGCCGATGCGCCCGAGGCCGATGATCCCGACGGTAATACCCTCGTAGCCGTCCTGGCGCGCGCCGAGATAGGTACCTGCCAGCGAGTCGTCGCGCCAGCCGCCGTTGCGGACATGCTGGTCGCGCTCCCGCACTTTCTTCAGCAGGGCCAACATCATCGCCATTGTCCCTTCGGCGACGCCGCCCCAGTTTGCCTCGGTCGGCGAATGGGTGACGAGAATGCCGAGATCGGTCGCGGCATCTATGTCTATATCGTCATAGCCGATGGTCAGCTTCGCGATCAGGCGTGTTTCGGTCTGGCGCTCCAGAAATTCCCGCGTGAAATCAAAGCCGCGCATCACTGCCCCGATGATGGCTGCGCGCCCCTCGGTTATGGCGAACACGTTGTCTGCGTTCGCGCCGAACGCGCGGCGCCATTCCGGATCGCCCCAGGACAGCTCGCAACCAGCCTCCTCCAGCTGGCTGAACTTGCGGTTGGCAGACCCCATAGGGGTATAGATCGCGACTTTTGTTTTGCTCATGGTTGCTTTCCTGCGGGGTAGATCTGGCGGGCTGGATTGGTTCGTGTCGGACATAGATAACCCCGGCCGGTATGACCCGGCCGGGGGATATTTGTTCGCCTGCGGCTATTTCTTCAGGCCGAGAGCTTCCTGCATTCTGTCGATGATCGCCTGATTGACATTCGAGATACGCTCAGCTGCCGCCTGCATTTCCTGCCAACTCGCAGATTCCCAGGTCATCTTGCGCTTTTCCGCGCCCGCAATGACTTCCGGATCTTCCAGCGCCTTTTTAAAGGCGGCCCGCAATGCTGCGACACGATCCGCGGGAACGCCGGGAGGTGCGAGCCAGCCGCGACCGAGAATCATATTGCCGGCCATCAGCTCGGCGATTTCCTTGTCGACCGGATCCGTCATGATATTCTTCAGCAGCGGGACGTCCGGATTGTCTTTCAGTGGCGTGTGGGCGTTGACAGCCAGCAGGTTCAGATTCGGCACCCATTCCGGCCGGGCGATCTTGACCCCGGACCAGGAAGACTGGAAGCCCTGCACTTCGCCCTTGTCCATGGCGATATAGATGCCGCCCATACCGCGGTATCCGGTGATAACCTTGAACTTCGTGCCGAGCATCTTGTTGACCAGCGTCGGGACGACATAGGTCTGCGAGCCCTTGCCGGTGGAACCGAGGATGACTTCCGTTTTCTTGGCGTCGTCGAGGGTTTTGACCCCGGTACTCTTATAGACGAGGAAAACGCTGCGCGGTTGGTCCGCGCCGCCAAGAAACTGAAAGTCCTTGGCGACGTACTTGACCCCGGTCGTCCGCAGGCGCGACGCGAGCGGCGTATCCGACAGCAGGATTCCGATCATCGTGCCGTCTTTGCGCGCGATCGAGTGCAGGAAGTTT
>CAJQLI010000254.1 GCA_905479125.1 uncultured Alphaproteobacteria bacterium
CGTTGAGCCTGCCTCGTCGCCGAGCAGCGTCTGATAGGTCGCGCCACCGGGGAACGTCTCGCGGTCGACCGCGTCGTGATGGATGATCGTGGTCATATCTATTATTCCATGCCGCCCAAACGGACATATAGAATAGCACCGTTTTCGGATTGAATGGCATGGGATGAGCTGGGCGGACTGCGGGTCCAGGTGCGGGCAGGGTAGGTGCCGAATCCGTCGGAAAATTCACCGTCAATCACGAACACTTCCTCGCCGTTGGGGTGGCTGTGTTGAGGACTTTCCGCGCCGGGATCGAGTTTGAGCAGCATCGTCCAGTCGCGGTAGCCGCCCTGGCGGTAGAGCGGAATCTGCCAGATGCCGGTTTCGGTGCGGGCCTGCCAGTCGAGAACATTGGTGTTCATTTCGACCTGCGCACGACCGTCACCCGCATATTGACGAAGTTTGACGAACAATGTGCAGCCATCCTTCGAGAACGGCGCGTGGGATGTGCCATCCGGGTTCAGCAGGTATGTCCCCGCGGGGTAATCGCCATGTTCGTCTGAAAACATTCCGTCGAGAACGAAAATTTCTTCTCCACCGGGGTGATGATGGGTCGGGAATTCGCTTCCCGGTTCATAGCGCACGACCGACGTGACAATGCCGGCCTCAGCGGGCCCGTCCCGGTAGAAGCGCTTCCGCCAGACACTGGGCGACGGACTTGGCTGCCAGTCCATATCAGCGGCGTGCATGACGGCGCGCTTTGTTAAATCGGCATTAAGGTTTTCGTTCGTGTTCATCTTAACGGCGAAATCCGGGGCCTAATCAGCCGCCGACGGTTCCAGCACCTTGACGGTTTTTGTGATCAGGAAGACCGCGCCCATACCACCGGCGGCAACAGCGAGGGTCATCGGGTTTTCAACGCCGAGCCAGATCGTTGACGAGCCGACGGTCAGCGCGGCGACATACATCCCGATGGCCGATAGCCAGCCGACGATCTTCCCGGTCCCGAGAACGGTGACAGAGTGGGCGAGCAGGAAGCCACCCGATACGGCGGTGGTGATCGCATAGATGATCGCAACGGTCGTTCCTTCGAGTATCAGTGCCGGATTAAAGGCCCAGAGATAGGGCAGCAGGTAGGCGGTCGCCGCGAGCTGTACGCCGATGAAGCCGGTTTTCCACATATCCGCGCCCGCCATTTCAGCGGCGACCATGGACGCGATCGCGACCGGCGGTGTGAGCATGCTGATCAGGCCGAAATAGAACAGGAACAGATGGGCCCCCATGGGCACAAGGCCCATCTTTATCAGCGCCGGTCCGATAACCGACACCAGCACGATATAGACCGTTGCGGTCGGCATCCCCATTCCGAGTATGACGCAGATCAACGATGTCAGCAGAAGCATTACTAGGACGCCGTGGGTTTCGCCGAGATGCGTCAGTATGATGCTGAGCTGAAATGCCAGCCCCGTCGCGTTCATCACGCCCAGAATGATACCTGCGGCACCGGCAATCAGGATAAGCGGGACCAGAATCTCGCCACTGCCGAACAGGAAGCTTTTCCAGTGCTCCTTGCTTGGTGGCCGTTGGTCACGGATCACCATGAGGACCACCAGACTCGCGGCCGAATAGAGCGCTCCGACACCAGGCGGATAACCGAGCCAGAACAGAAAATACATAAGGATCGCGATCGGCAAGATAAACACCCAACCGACTTTGAGCACATCCATCACGATCGGCAGATCTGCCTTGGGCAGCCCGCGGATGCTGAACCGCCGGGCGACGGCATCAACCTGTATGAACAATACCAGGAAGTAGAGCAGGGCCGGGACGGCCGCCGCGATGACGACGTCCTGATAGGGAACTTCCAGGAATTCCGCGATGATAAAGGCTGTTGCGCCCATCACAGGTGGCGCAATCTGACCGCCGTTCGAGGCGACGGCTTCGATGGCGCCCGCGTATTCCGGCTTGAAGCCGGTCTTTTTCATCAGCGGAATAGTGACGATACCTGTCGACATAATATTGCCGACGGTGGATCCGGAGATCGTGCCGAAAGCGCTCGAGGCGACGACTGCAACCTTTGCCGGACCGCCGCGCCGATGGCCCATCCAGCCCATGGCAAGGTCGGTCAGGAATGCGGTGCCACCGCTGACTTCCATCAATTTTCCAAAAATGATGAAGGCGAGCACAAGGTTAAGGACGACCTGCAGAACCAGTCCGGGAATGCCGTTATTGTCGTAATACAGGTAGTGAATTGTCTCGGCGGGCGGGTCGACCGCGGCTTCGAGGACGCCCGGCAGATAGTCCCCGACAAATCCGTAAAGGAGCAGAACCCAGACAAGAGCGGCGATGATTTTGCCTGCCGACTTGCGTAACCCTTCCATCATCAGCGTGATGGCTATTGCGGCAGGGCCCCATTTGTCGATGCCCAGTTCATCGCCGCTGACGACCCAGTCTTCGAAATTATAGGCCATCCAGAACCACGCGGCGAAAGCAACCGCGGCAAGGAAGAACTCGAAAATGCCGGCTTTTTCAAAATAGGGGTGTCTCAGAAGTGCAGCACCGCAGGCAAGGCCGAGGACGGCGGCGATTACCTGTTGAAATGTCAGTGCTATGCCAAAATAATCTGTGACTGCCAGAATCCACCCAATACCGACAAGGGGGATCGCAGCAAGAAGAACACGCAGGAGTGTCCCGTTGAATTTTTCCATCGGGTCAGCTCCTGCGTGGTTGTTTTTGTGTCTAGCGCTTCTTTAACTGGATTTACATACGGCTCGCATCGTTCTTCGCGTTTGCTGCCGTGTAGATGCCAGCCTCCTTGTAATATTTGACCGCGCCCGGATGGTACGGGATCGGGTTGTTGGGTGGCGCAATCGCGTTCGCCTTTGTGCCCCGCAGCGGCGGATAGTCCTTCTGCAGCTGTTTCCAGTTGGTGTGAAG
>CAJQLI010000255.1 GCA_905479125.1 uncultured Alphaproteobacteria bacterium
CGTCGGGTTTGAACGGCACCACCGTCTTCATCGCTTCACCGCGCCCGGCAGAGCAGCCCAGCCCTTCGACTATCCCGCAGCGCTGCGGAGATCACCGAACAATGGCGGCGCCGAAGCCGTTACCCGGCTTGGGAGTACCCAATTGCTGGTCCTGTCGGAACGGCTGGAAACAACCCCCGGTATCGCCACAGGCTGGATCGGCGCCGGTAAATCATGGCACAGCGTCGGCCTTCGCAAGACCGGTATCTTTCACCCTGTCGGCGCCGCCACCCGCAATGACGGTTCAGTGTTTCTGCTGGAACGGCGCTATACGGCAATCGGCGGCATCGCCGTCCGCATCAGCCGGGTACCACCGGACGATATCTCCCCCGGTGCCATTTTTCAGGGCATCGAGCTCGGCGAACTGGCCCCGCCAATGGTCGCGGATAATTTTGAAGGGATCGCCGTGCGGCGCGGCAAGCCCGGCGAAACACTGATCTATGTCGTTTCAGATGACAATTTTCACAGTCTTCAGCGGACCCTTTTGCTGATGTTCTCTCTTGCGGAGTAAAACGCGTCCGGCCATCCTGCCGGGATGACTTACACAGGATCAATTTCGTGACCGCACGCCCACAGGTAGGGCTGTTCGCCACCTGCCTGGTCGATCTTTATCGCCCGTCGGTCGGGTTTGCCGCCGCCAGCCTGCTGGAAAAAGCCGGGTGCGACGTTGCCGTACCGACAGCGCAGGTATGTTGCGGCCAGCCGGCCTATAACGCCGGCGACCGGAAAAGTGCCGCCGCTATTGCGCGCCAGACCATCAGCCTGTTCGAAGAATTCGACTACGTCGTCGCCCCGTCCGGGTCCTGTGCCGGAATGCTGCGCCATCATTATCCCGACCTGCTGGCGGATGACGCCGATTTCGCGACCCGGGCAAGCGCCGTCGCCGACAGGACATGGGAGCTGGTCTCGTTCCTGACCGATATCCGCGGATGGTCCGGCATCGACGCAAGCTGGCCCAAGGGCGTTACCTATCACGATGCCTGTTCTGGGCTGCGGGAACTCGGCATCAAAGTTCAGCCGCGGCAGCTGCTCGAAAAAGTCGCCGGGCTCGAATTGCGTGAACTCGACGCGCCCGATGTTTGTTGCGGATTCGGCGGCACTTTCTGCGTCAAATACCCCGAGGTTTCGGAAGCGATGGTCGACGACAAGATTGACGATATCGTCGCGACCGGCGCCGCCACGGTTCTGTCCGGCGATCTCGGCTGCCTGATGAATATTGCCGGTCGGTTGTCTCGACGCGGTGAAGCCGTCGAAGCGCGCCATATCGCCGAAATCCTCGCGGGCACGGCGACCGGACCCGCCATCGGCGGCGCTGATGACGGGCAGGGCTGAGCACCATGAATCAGACCAGTCTCGATTTCTCGAAGAATGCTGCACGGGCGCAGGCAGATGCAGACCTCCAGTCAGCGCTGGCGAAACTGCAGCGCGATACCCGCCTTGCCCGACCCGTCATCACCGGACGGCTGCCGGAATTTGAAGACCTGCGCGACCGCGCCGTCGCCATCAAGGACCACACGCTCGCGCACCTCGATCATTATCTCGAAACATTCGAAGCAAACGTCACCGATGCGGGCGGTCATGTGCACTGGTGCAACGATGCCGGGGATGCCCGCGAGACGATCCTGCAGATATGCAACAACGTGAATGCGAAAACCGTCGGCAAGGGCAAGTCGATGGTGTCGGAAGAAATCGCGCTGAACGACTATCTGATCGCCAACGGGCTGGAAGTCGTGGAAACCGATCTTGGCGAGTATATCCTGCAGCTGCGTGAGGAAACGCCGAGCCATGTGGTCATGCCGGCGATCCATCTGAAAAAAGAACAGATCGCAGACACGTTTCGCGACCATCACACCACGCTCGATCCCGACCGCCCGCTCGACGCGCCGAGCGATATGACAGAAGAAGCGCGCACCAAGCTTCGCGAAAAATTTCTGTCCGCGGATGTCGGCATAACCGGCGCCAACATGCTGATCGCCGAAACGGGATCGATCGTCGTCGTCACCAACGAGGGCAATGGCGACCTGACACAGACGCTGCCGCGCGTACACATCGTCATCGCGGCGATCGAAAAAGTCGTGCCGCGGGTCGATGATGCCCTGTCGATCCTGCGCATCCTGGCACGCTCGGCGACCGGTCAGGAAATCACCTGCTACACCACGGTTGCGACCGGCCCGAAACGGCCGGACGACCTGGACGGGCCGGAGGAATTTCATCTCATCCTGCTCGATAACGGGCGCACGAAACTGCTGGAGGGAGAATTTCGCGATGTGCTGCGCTGTATCCGTTGCGGGGCCTGTCAGTCTGCCTGCCCGGTATACGGCGCGGTCGGCGGACATGCTTATGGCGGGGTGTATGGCGGGCCCATCGGAGCCGTGCTGACCCCGGCCCTGGACGGCATAGACAAAGCCTGGCCCTTGCCCGAAGCCTCATCTTTCTGCGGCAATTGCGAGGCCGTCTGCCCCATGCGGATACCGCTGCCCGGCCTGATGCGCCGATGGCGCGATATCGCCCATACGCAAAAGCTGAACAAAACCGGTGCCCGGCGCGGGCTGGCCCTGTGGGCCTGGGCGGCACAGCACCCGGCGCTTTACCGGTTCGGCGCGCGCATTTCACTGCGCCTGCTCCGGACGGTTGGCCGCCGCCGCGGGTATCTTCGCCGCCTGCCACTGGCAGGGGGCTGGACGGCGGCGCGCGATCTGCCCACACCCGAGGGCGGCACGTTCATCGACCGTTGGCAGAAAGAGATGCCGGGAAAGACCGGATCATGACCGCCCGGGACGATATCCTTGGCCGCATCCGAACAGCCATCAACCGGCCCGCAGGTGCCGCCCCGCCATCTGCGCCCGCCTATGCAAACCAGCCGCTGATTCCCGACCGCGCGCAAGGGACACCGGCAGAACTGACGAAGCGCTTTATTGCCATGGCGATTGAGGCCGAGATTTCCATTGAGCGGGTTTCGGATGTCGGCGACGTTGCCGGGTCCATCGCTGGCTGGCTTAACGCCGAAGGCCTGCCCGGCCGCGCCGTCATTTCCCCCGACCCCGCGATGGATGCGTATGGCTGGGATACGGCACCGGCGCTCGAAATCAGACGAGGGGCGACACGCGGCGAGGATCTGGTCTCTGTCACACCGACAATCGCCGGGATCGCCGAGACCGGGTCGATCATGGTAACGGCGGGGCCGGGCACGCCCTATACGCTGAATTTCCTGCCCGAAACCCATATCGCGATCGTCCATGCCGACCGCATCGTGGGAGGATATGAAGATGCCTGGGCACGGGTCCGACCCAATGGAGAGACCGGTGCTTCCCTGCCGCGCACGGTGACGATGATCACCGGCCCGTCCCGGTCATCGGATATCGAACGCACTGTCACGATCGGGGTACATGGCCCGAAACGGCTGCATATTGTGCTGGTCGGCGCTACCGGGGATGAGGTCGATGGCCAAGAAACCTGATCGCTCCCGGGCCCGTCCGACAGCAGACGAAGAAGCCCTGTTCCGAGCGGCCATGGCCGATGCCAAGCCGATTGAACGACAACCGCCGCCACCGCAGGAAAGCCCGCTACCTGTTCCCCCGGCCCGAACACCTGCCAGGACCCGGATCACAGCGCCCCCGCCTGTTCCGCCATCGCCCCGACCAATACCCAGGCCGATACTGGAAGCGGGAAAGGCGGCCGACCTCGACCGGCGAACGATGGACAAACTGCGCAAGGGACGGATGCGTCCCGAAGGCCGTCTCGACCTGCACGGCATGACCGCCGACAGGGCACTCGGTGCATTGAACGGATTTCTCGCCGACGCCCAGGGCAGCGGCAAAAGATGCGTCCTGGTGATCACCGGGAAAGGCTCGATGAAAGACGGCGGCGGGGTTATCCGCCGCGAACTGCCGTCCTGGCTCAATGCGGCGGGCAACCGCGCGCGGGTCCTAGGGTTTGCCGGTGCGCAACCGGCCGACGGCGGCGGCGGGGCTTTCTACGTGCTGCTGAAACGCCGCCGGTAAACGTTCTTAAAGAATAAACTTCGACAGATCGGTGTCCTTCGCCAGGTCGGCCACGGTCTCGCGCACGTAATCTGCATCGATCGTCAGTATCTCACCCGACCGGTCAGACGCGGTGAACGAAACATCTTCGAGCAGGCGTTCCATGACGGTCTGCAAACGCCGCGCGCCGATATTCTCGACCGTCCGGTTAACCTCTGCCGCCAGGTTGGCGAGCGCATCGATGGCCTCGTCGGTGAAATCCAGCTTCATCCCTTCGGTTCCCATCAGGGCCGTGTACTGGCGGATGAGATTTGCCTCAGGCTCCGTCAGGATACGGCGCAGATCCGCTTCATCGAGCGCTTTCAGCTCAACCCGGATCGGCAGGCGGCCCTGAAGTTCGGGCAACAGGTCTGACGGCTTCGACAGATGGAACGCACCCGATGCGATGAACAGCACATGATCGGTCTTGATGGTGCCGTGCTTGGTCGCCACCGTCGTGCCTTCGATAAGCGGTAGCAGGTCGCGCTGCACGCCTTCACGGCTGACATCGCCGCCACCGGCACGGCCTTCGGAGCGCACACAGATCTTGTCGATCTCGTCCAGGAATACGATGCCGTTCTGTTCGACCGCCTCGAGCGAGATACGAACCACGGCATCATCGTCGAGCAGCTTGTCGCTTTCCTCGGCAATCAGCAGGTCATAACTCTGAAGCACCGTCAGCTTCTTCGGCTTGCTCTGATTGCCGAACGCCTTGCCCATCATGTCGTTCAGATTGATCATGCCCATCTGCGCGCCCGGCATACCGGGTATTTCGAGCGTCGGCATGCCACCGGCCGCATCCTGCACCTCGATTTCGATTTCACGATCATCGAGCTCGCCCTGACGCAGCATGGTGCGGAACTTCTGGCGCGTGTCAGCGCTGGCCCCCTCGCCGACCAGAGCATCGAGCACACGTTCTTCGGCGGCGACTTCGGCCTTGGCGACAACTTCCTTGCGCATTCTCTCGCGGGTCATGTGAATCGCGATTTCAACGAGGTCGCGAATGATCGATTCCACATCGCGGCCGACATAGCCGACCTCGGTAAACTTGGTGGCTTCAACCTTCATGAACGGCGCATCCGCCAGACGCGCGAGGCGGCGGGCGATTTCGGTCTTGCCGACACCGGTCGGGCCGATCATCAGAATATTTTTCGGCAGCACTTCTTCACGCAGATCGTCTTCAAGCTGCTGGCGGCGCCAGCGATTGCGCAGCGCAATTGCAACCGCGCGCTTGGCATCATTCTGGCCGACGATATAGCGGTCGAGTTCGGAAACGATTTCGCGGGGGGAAAAACTTGTCACGGATTACAGACTTTCAACAACGACGTTTTCATTTGTATAGATGCAGATATCGGCGGCAATTTTCATCGCGCGGCGCGCTATCTCTTCCGGTTCGAGGCCGTCCTGGTCGTACAGGCCCCGCGCTGCGGCAAGGGCGAACGGCCCACCTGAGCCGATGCCGATGATCCCGTCTTCGGGTTCAAGCACATCGCCCGTACCGGTCAGCACCAGCGACACATCCTTGTCAGCCACCGCCATCATCGCTTCGAGACGGCGCAGGTAACGGTCGGTCCGCCAGTCTTTCGCCAGTTCAACACAGGCGCGGGTCAACTGGCCGGGATGCTGTTCAAGCTTCGCTTCAAGCCGCTCAAAAAGCGTGAAGGCATCCGCCGTCGCACCCGCGAACCCGGCAATGACGCCGCCATCGCCCAGCGGCCGTACCTTGCGCGCGTTCGATTTCATCACCGTGTTGCCAAACGTCACCTGGCCGTCACCGGCGACGACGACCTTGCCGTTCTTGCGCACGGACAGAATGGTTGTGCCGTGCCATGTTGCTATATCGTTATCTGCCATAATTCTCCGGAAGGCGCGGCTATCCGCGCCGGATGGGAAGTGATCTCCGTGACCCTAAGATGATGGTTCCCGAGACATCGTCAAGGGCCAGTGTGGAGGCCCGCCCGGATTGCGCTGAAATCGGAACAACGCCCCCGGGGGCGGGGCGGAGTCTACCGCGAGTCTGTCAGATGTCTACCGGACCAGAATCCGGAACCGGAACGGCGAATCCGCCCGACCGGCAACCAGTTCACTCTCGCCCGACATCAGCGGTGCGCTTGAGGGGCGGCCCTCGCCACCCAGGATCTGTCCGTTCAGTGTCGTCCCGTGATAACTGCCGCAATCACGCACCAGGAGAGCCCCGTTTTCCTCTTCGATGGAAAAATGGCGGCGGGACAGGTTGAATGGGCGCGCATCCGTAATCGCCAGATGGACGTCATCATAGGTGTCCTTGCCCTCGCCGGAGGCAGCGCGGCCGATCCTGAACGGGAGTTCGCGAACGGCTATCTCTTCGGCCCCGAGCGCCGCCCTCAATCGCCTGCCGGCGAGAACAAGGCGGATTCCCAGTGTATCCGGCGCGGACCCGTGGCTGGGTATCTCCGCGGGACTGATATCGTCATCCTCGATATCCGCGCTTTCGAGATGACCGGCGTGCGACGTGTCCGGGTCCGGCATATCTGCGGATGCCGAGCGCACCAGGTTGAAAACCGGCTCGAACGTAGCCGACAAAAGGTGTGGCTGAACGGAAAGAATGGCGAGGAACTCGTTCCGGCGCAGAAATTCGACCTGCACGTCGCCGACGGCAACCGCATCGGTATCGCGCGTCTCGCCGGTGAGAAACCCGGTTTCTCCGAATACGGCGTCGGCGCCCAGATAAGACAATTCGGACGTATCGCCGCCGCCGCGCTGCAGACGCACGCCACCCGACCGGACGCGGTATACCCCGTCCGCCGGATCACCCAACCTGTAGATCAACTCGCCGTCGGAAAACTGCCGGTCAGCCATACCCGCTACGCCCGCCCTGTTGTCTTGCCACCCACAACTACAAACACCCGGATGCCGCGAATAATCCAAGCGTTGATACATTTTTTAAGGGTATATGCGCCGGGGATCAACAATCGTGCAAATCCGCTCACGAACCGTTGAACACTGGCGCCCGCAGCGCGTACCTGATAAAAAATGCGCGATTCCGGTGCGGTAACCCAATTTACGGGACAATCATCGTTCTGATTATTGTTCTACGGGATAAACCTCCGCCCATTCAAACATCAGGTAATCGCACATGCGCGAAGCAAAAGTTGCCAGGAAGACCACGGAAACCGATATCGAGGTTGCCCTTAATCTCGACGGAACCGGTAAATACGACATCCAGACCGGGATCGGGTTTCTCGATCACATGCTGGAAAGCCTGGCCCGTCACAGCCTGATCGATTTGAAAGTGCGGGCCGAGGGCGACCTGCACATCGATTTCCATCACACCACCGAAGACACCGGTATCGCCATTGGCGACGCTGTTCACAAGGCGCTCGGCGATCGCCGGGGAATCCGGCGCTATGCATCTTCCATGATCCCGATGGACGAGACGCTCAGCCGTGTGTCGATCGATGTATCCGATCGCCCTTACCTGATCTGGAAGGTGGATTTTTCAAAGCCGAAGCTGGGCGAGATGGACACGGAGCTGTTCAAGGAATGGTTCCAGGCATTTGCGCAGAATGCGCGGATAACGCTGCATGTCGAAAACATATATGGCGAGAACAATCACCATATCGTCGAGAGCTGTTTCAAAGCGCTCGCACGCGCATTGCGCGATGCGACCGAAACCGACCCACGCGCGGCGGATTCGATCCCGTCGACAAAGGGAACCCTGGGCGGCTGACCGGGTAGAATGACATGCGGGTCTTCACGATACATCTGCGGACATCGGCGCTGACACCGGACAGGGACGCCATCCTGATCAAGGAAGGATTCTGCTGGCCCGCGTTTTTCTTCGGGCCGTTCTGGGCACTCAGTCACAGGATGTGGTTTGCCAGCGCCGGTCTGTTATCGGTTCTGATTGCACTCGGCATCGCCGAAACGGTCCTGCGGCTCGACCCGATGACCTACAGCGCCGTGATGTTCGGCGTCGCGACGATTATCGGATTTTGCGGCAATGACTGGCAGCGGACCGCGCTGACCGCTCGCGGCTGGGATATGCGGGGCCTGTCCGCCGCACCCGACCGGGATCTTGCACTGAGGCGGTTTGTCGACCTGCATCCCGACGCCATGGACATGCAACCGCCTGCCGGCATATTCCCGGCAGCATCGGCAGATGCATCATCCGGCCCGGCAAGACCTTGACTGACGCTCCAATGGAAGGCGCGCAGGAAACAATCGTCATCGATTACGGGTCCGGGAATCTGCGCTCGGCGGCGAAGGCACTGGAACGCGCTGCGCGCGAAGCCGGGATCAATACCCGGATCACGGTCACCGACGATGCGGCGGCGCTCGACCATGCCGACCGGATCGTCCTGCCCGGCGTCGGTGCCTTTGGCGATTGCGCTGCTGGCCTGCGCGCACTTCCCGGCATGATCGACGCGCTGGAACGAAACGTCCGCGAACGCGGCAAGCCGTTTCTCGGTATCTGCGTCGGCATGCAGCTTATGGCCGACCGCGGAATCGAACACGGAGCCCATGACGGACTGGGCTGGATACCGGGCGAAGTCCGCCCGCTGACGCCGTCGGACCCCGGTCTGAAAATTCCCCATATGGGCTGGAACGTCGTCGAACCCCGCCCTGCCGCAAAAAACCACCCTGTGGTTGCCGGGTTCAACGGTGGCGTCCATGCGTATTTCGTGCACAGTTACGCCATTGTCTGCGCGCAGGAGACCGATGTGCTGGCAACCGCTGATTATGGCGGCAGCTTTCCCGTAATCGTCGGGCGCGACAACATGATCGGAACGCAGTTTCATCCGGAAAAAAGCCAGGCTGCAGGCCTTCATCTGCTGGGCAGTTTTCTGGAATGGGACGGAAAGGCAATTTAATGGTTGATGTAAAGACGGCCATAGAGCCGCTTCTGGAAGTTTCTGACGAAGACCTTGAAGACCTGTGCGACGCGGCTGAATCCGCGATTGTGGATGGCGGCGGGTTCGGCTGGCTGCGCTCACCACCCCGCGCCGTGCTCGGCCGTTATTTTCGCGGTGTCGTGCTGGTGCCGGAACGCCACCTTTTTGTCGGCCGCCTTGACGGGCGCATCGCCGCCGCGGTCCAGCTTCAGGAACCACCGCGCAATAACGAAGCCCAGTCCCATGCCGCCCTGCTGACAACCCTTTTCGTTGCCCCCTGGGCGCGCGGTCACGGCATTTCGCTACGGCTGGTGCAGGCCGTCGAACAGCTGGCAGCCGAACTTGGCTACCTGATGCTCAATCTCGACCTTCGGGCGACCCAGACGGCCGCCATCCAGATATATGAAGCCCAGGGCTTCGAGCGCTGGGGCACCAACCCGGCTTATGCGCTGGTGGAAGGCAAATTTATCGAGGGTCACTACTATTCGAAGCAGCTGCGAGAGCTGCCCAAGACAAAGAAATCCAAGAACAGGAAAAAACCGGCCAAATGATACTGTTTCCGGCGATCGATCTGAAAGACGGCGCATGCGTGCGGCTGGTCCGCGGCGAGATGGACCAGGCGACAACCTTTAACGACAATCCGGCGGCCCAGGCACGAGACTTCGCTGCCGCCGGGTTTGAATGGATTCACATCGTTGATCTGAACGGCGCCTTTGCCGGCGTACCGGTCAATGGAGACGCCGTCGCCGCCATCGTCGCGGCGGTCGACCTGCCGGTTCAGCTTGGCGGCGGCATTCGTGACATGGAGACCATCGACCACTGGCTGGGAGCCGGCGTCCAGCGCGTCATTCTCGGCACCGCCGCAATCAAGGATCCCGACCTGGTACGCGCAGCCTGTGACAAATATCCCGGCAGGATCGTCGTCGGCATTGATGCACGCGGTGGACGCGTCGCCGTCGAAGGCTGGGCCGAAACATCCGACACCCGCGCGCTCGATCTCGCCATGCGGTTCGAGAACGATGGCGTCGCTGCCATCGTTTACACCGATATTGACCGCGACGGCGCGATGCAGGGCGTCAATATCGACGCGACGGTCGACCTTGCCTTCGCACTGACAACGCCGGTGATTGCCTCGGGCGGCGTCCGCGGCATTTCCGATATCGTTGATCTGAAATCGCATGAAGGTGCAGGGATCGAAGGCGTGATATCCGGTCGCGCAATTTACGACGGCCGCCTCGACGCCACCGAAGCGCTCGCGCTGTTAAAAGGATAGCCCGGCCACATGCTCAAGGCGCGCATCATTCCCTGCCTCGACGTCAAGGACGGCCGTACCGTCAAAGGCGTCAATTTCGTTGACCTGATAGATGCGGGCGATCCCGTCGAACAGGCAAAATTCTATGACAGCCAGGGCGCGGACGAGCTGACCTTCCTGGACATCACGGCCACCCATGAGAACCGCGACACCATCTTCGATGTCGTTAACCGCACCGCCGAACAGTGCTTCATGCCGCTGACCGTCGGCGGCGGTATCCGCCAGGTTGAAGACATCCGCAAGATGCTGCTGGCCGGCGCCGACAAGGTGTCGATCAATACAGCCGCCGTGCACCGGCCGGAATTCGTCGGCGAGGCGGCCGAAAAATTCGGCGCGCAATGCATCGTCGTCGCCATCGACGCTAAATCCACCGGCCCGGATAAATGGGAAATCTTTACCCATGGCGGGCGAGAGCCGACCGGCATCGACGCCATTAAATGGGCAAAACGCATGGCCGGTCTCGGCGCCGGAGAAATCCTGCTGACCTCCATGGACCGTGACGGCACAAGGTCGGGCTTTGATATAGAACTGACCCGCACGCTGGCCGATGCGGTCAACGTGCCGGTCATCGCATCGGGCGGGGTCGGCACGCTGGACCACCTGGTGGCAGGCGTCCGCGACGGACATGCCAGCGCCGTGCTCGCCGCATCGATCTTTCATTTCGGGGAATTTTCAATCCCCGAGGCCAAAGCACATATGGCCGCCGGCGGCGTCGCCGTCCGGCCGGTCGAAGAAGCCGCACCCTGAACGGTTCCGATTTAACTGTTCTGATGACAGAGACCCTGCAATCTGATATCGCGGGACCATGAGCAAAGATCTGAATACCGATGCGGTGATAGACCGCCTGTTCGAGACCGTCGCAAGCCGCAAGGGTGGCGACGCGGCCGAGTCATACACGGCGAAGCTTTTCGCGCGCGGCACCGACAAAATCGCGCAGAAGCTGGGCGAAGAAGCGGTGGAGACCGTGATCGCCGCCGTGACCAAAGACCGGGACGGCATGATCGGCGAAAGCGCGGACCTGATCTATCACCTGCTGGTGCTGTGGGCCGATGCCGGCATTCGCCCTGAAGACGTCCTCGCCGAACTTGAACGCCGGGAAGGCACATCCGGCATTGCCGAGAAGGCATCGCGGAAGGAATAACCGATGAAATTCACCCAGTATGACGACCAGAACGTTTTTGCGAAAATCCTGCGCGGTGAAATTCCCTGCACGAAAGTGCATGAGACCGAACACTGCCTGGCCTTCCAGGACATCGCACCGCAAGCGAAGGTACATGTGCTGGTGATCCCAAAGGGGGCGTATCTTTCCTGGGCCGATTTTTCCGCCAACGCATCTACGGCCGAACAGGCGGATTATATCGCGGCCATCGGCGATACTGCACGTGCGCTAGGCGTCGACGAGACCGGCTATCGTATTCTTGCCAATCACGGCCACGATTCACACCAGGAAGTGCCGCACCTGCACACTCATATTCTGGCCGGCCAGCCGCTCGGCCCGATGCTCGAGGGCGGCGACCTGCCGCCCGACACGGAATACGTCCGGAAGTAGAAACCCTAGCCCGGGCTATCGGTCTTCAATGGCGGCTCGTCGCGCACCGCGACGGCCAGTAATTCGACACGGTTACCGCCGGTAAACGTCACCTGCACACAGGACCGCATCGGCCAGTGTTCCGGATCCATGCCGATCCACGCTGTCCACAGATCATCGAATTCTTTTTTCTGGGCGACCACGTCTTCAAGATAAACCTGCACCGAGATCAGCCGCGTCTTGTCCGTGCCGACCTGTGCCAGCCCGGCATCAAGCCCCGCAAAGGCCCGCTCGGCCTGCCCGGCAAAATCGAGCGTGAAATCATCCGACATCCCCAGCGCCCAGACCAGGTCGCGATAGGCCGACCCCCAGGAGCGGGTGGGAAACGTGCCGGGTATGCGTTCAATGGGGAACATGGGGCCTCCTGATGTGGGTCTGTTCAATTGCCAGATTATAGAGCCGTTGGGTCCACAGAAGAATCAATCACCGCCCCGGTGCGACCCGCCGATATCCCAGCGCCTCGGCGATGTGCACCCGGCGAACCTGATCCGCACCATCGAGGTCGGCGATGGTCCGCGCGACCCGGCGGATGCGGTGCCAGGCGCGGGCGGACAGGTGCAGGCGGTCGGCAGCATCGGATAGCAGCCTCAAACCCTCGGCATCCGGGGCGGCGATATCATCCAGTAATTCGCCGTCAGCATGCGCGTTGACGGTCACCCCGTGGGCCACGGCATCGGGGTAATCGGCAAAACGCGCCGTCTGAAGCCGGCGGGCGACAGCGACGCGGGCGGCGATTTCCGCGGTGCCTTCCGCCGGGGCAGGCAGGGCAAGATCGGCGGGCCTGACCGCTGGCACGTCGACATGAAGATCGATGCGATCGAACAGTGGCCCGGAGATTTTGGACTGGTAGTCGGCAGCGCAGCGCGGCACGCGCCCGCAGGCCAGCGCGGGATCATCGAGCCAGCCGCACTTGCACGGGTTCATCGCGGCGACCAGCTGGAACCGCGCGGGATACGTGACATGCGCATTGGCCCGCGCAATCACGGCGCGCCCGGATTCGAGCGGCTGACGCAGGGCCTCCAGCGAGCGGCGGTCGAATTCCGGCAGCTCGTCAAGGAACAGCACACCGTTATGAGCAAGCGACGCTTCGCCGGGCCGGGCGCGCAAGCCCCCGCCAATCAGCGCAGGCAGGGTTGCCGAATGGTGCGGGTCGCGGAACGCACGGCGCATCCGGATACGGCCACCGGCAAGCTCCCCCGCCACCGAGAGCACCATCGATGTTTCCAGCCCCTCTGCCGGGGAGAGCGGCGGCAGCAAACCGGGCAGGCGGGCTGCCAGCATAGACTTGCCGGAACCGGGCGGGCCCATCATCAGCAAATTATGACCACCCGCCGCCGCGATCTCCAACGCGCGCTTGGCGCTTTCCTGTCCCTTCACGTCGCGCAGGTCGGGGATGGGGGTGTCGTCCGCCGCAAGGGCCGGTTCGGGACGGGACAGCACCTGCGTGCCTTTGACGTGGTTGACCAGCGACAGCAGCGAAGCCGGCGCCAGCACATCGATATCGCCGGCCCAGGCGGCCTCTCCGCCCTGTTCGGCGGGGCACACGATCCCGCGCCCGGCGGCGTTGGCGCCGATGGCGGCGGGCAAGACGCCTGCGACCCGGGTGATCGCGCCATCCAGCGCGAGCTCGCCCAAAATGGTGTGGGCATCGAACGCATCGTTGGGCAGTACATCCATCGCCATCAACACGGCAACCGCGATCGGCAGATCGAAATGAGAGCCCTCTTTCAGCACATCGGCGGGCGCAAGATTGACGGTGATCCGCCGCGGCGGCAAAGCGAGCCCCATCGCGGCCAGGGCCGCGCGCACCCGTTCGCGGGATTCGGCAACCGCCTTGTCCGGCAGGCCGACGATATTGAACGCCACCATGCCTGACGAAAGCTGCACCTGGCAGTCGATATCGAGCACGTCGATGCCATTGAAGGCGACGGTGTGGACGCGGGAAACCATGCGATTGCGAACCGGAGATGCACCGGACGTACCGGGAGTTGCAGAGACAGTGCCCTCAGTATGTTCGGGTTGTGCGAAGCCGTCCATAGAGATCCCCTTATCGATATCAGAACATAACCGGAACATATATGCTGTGGCAACCTGATTTCTGCGCGTGAACTGTCGGTATATTTTACAGTTTTGGGAATCCGGTCGGTAGACCCTCGTGCAACCTGTTGAATCAGTAGGGTTTTCGAATCCGGCACGAAAATTGCATCTGTCAGACAGGTTCATGAGTTGTGAAAGT
>CAJQLI010000256.1 GCA_905479125.1 uncultured Alphaproteobacteria bacterium
ACAGGCCGACGTCCGCCCGCTGCGCAAAGGATTTTTCCGGCGCATGGGTCCAACCGGGTTCACGGATGAAGATATCGAAGAATCGTTCGACCAGATCACCAGGACCGCCGAGCGCATGGAGGACGCCCTCGCGGCCGGCCCGTGGCTGCTGGGCGATATGTATACGCTGGCTGATGTGATCGTCGCGCCGCTGATTGACCGCATGGCCGATCTCGGCCTGTCGAACCTGTGGGAAGAATCCTGCCCGCGCGTAACCGACTGGTACGCCCGCATCCAGGCACGCCCCGCCTTTGCGGAGGCGTTCTATTCCAACTCGCGGCTGACAGAGTTTCTCGACATCCGGCCCTGGTCGAAAAACGCGCATAGCTGATAGCCATCCGCGCCCGTCTTCTCGCTTTTTCGGGTGAAGGCGCTATATACGGTCTTTCTGGACCCTGAGGGTCTCTAGGCCGTATAAACGGTGAAATTTCGAGACAGGACGATATGAACGACACGTTCACACCATACAAAGACGCTGGCGCACAGGCCGGGATCGTTATCCACGGCCCCGACGAATTCGACGGCATGCGCAAGGCCGGCCGCCTGGCCGCCGAATGCCTCGACATGATCACCGAACACGTGATCCCCGGCGCCACCACGGATGACCTGAACCGTATCTGCCATCTGTTCACGCTGGATCATGGCGCTGTACCGGCCCCTCTGGGATATCGCGGGTTTCCAAAATCGATCTGCACGTCGGTAAATCACGTGGTCTGCCACGGCATTCCGGGCGACAAGGTGCTCCGGGAAGGCGACGTCGTGAATATCGACGTGACGCCGATACTTGACGGCTGGTATGGCGATTCATCGCGTATGTACCCGGTCGGCAAAATCGGCGTGAAGGCCCAGCGGCTGATCGACGTGACGTATGAATCCCTGATGAAGTCGATCGAGATCGTCAAACCGGGCACGACGCTGGGCGATATCGGCCACACCATTCAGTCATTTGTCGAAGGCAACCGGTTTTCGGTCGTCCGTGATTTCTGCGGTCACGGGCTTGGACGAACATTCCATACGCCGCCCAGCGTGCTGCATTACGGCAATCCGGGTGAAGGCCTCGCCTTGCGTGAAGGTATGTTCTTCACGATTGAGCCAATGGTAAATGCCGGACGCCCGGAGACCAAGATCCTGTCGGACGGCTGGACGGCGGTCACAAAAGACCGCTCCATCAGTGCCCAGTTCGAACATACGCTGGGAGTTACAGCCGATGGCGTCGAGATATTCACGCTATCGCCCAAAGGATACGACAAGCCCCCTTACGGCGGCTAATCTTTAAGCCCGCGCTGTCTAGTAGCCTTGCAGAAAAACCACTTCGGGAGTCCTCGGCATATCCCGCAGGCTGAGCGTGATGCTGCTCGACGGGTGTTTCCGGACTTTCCAGATTGTCTGTGCCCGGGCAGTGAATGCCTCTACCCCGCCCATTGATCCGAAATGCATCGGGATAACCATCCGCGCCTTGATGTCGCCAAGGACGCGGAAAAGTTCATCATGGCTCATGGTCCACATACCGTCTATCGGCGCAAAGGCGATATCGATCGGCCCCAGTGCACGCAGCTGATTTTCAGACAGATAATGATGCAGATGGCTGATATGGACCGCACAGAGCCCGGCCGCTTCAAAAACAAACATTGAATTGCCGTTTGAAAGCTTCCCGTCGCCGCGGTCGATAAGATTCGTCGGCACATTGCGCACCCGCAGGTCGCGGAACATCAGGTTATGTTTGGCCACACCGCCTTTCGGATCCCAGCCGCGCAATACATGCTCGATGCCCTTCATCGGCGCGTAGGAAAAATGGCTGTCATGGCTGTTATTCATGGTCACGATATGCGGCGGGTCTCCGCCCTGCACGTAATCGTTATAATCCGTCTGCGCCCGCGCGCCTTCCGCGGTTTCGATTTCGAACGTGGAATGACCGACGAAGGTGATCTTCAGGTGGTTTCGGGGAACGGCAGATGCCATCCGGCTTTGTGCCGGGCCGGTTGCGGCTTTCAGAAACGATGCGTGCTGGAAATAGGGGTGGAGTGATGGCCCTGGCGCCCGCGCCATCCCGGCGCAGGATGCATGGGCGAGCTGCGCGCCCCCTGTGGCGGCGGCAAGAACTCCCGCGAACAGGCCGAACTTTGAGATACAGCGGACAAGCGAAATTACATTCATCATCAGTCTCCCCGAACGTCGCCATCGCGGTTATCCTATCAGCGAAACCGCACACAAGAAATGCCGAGACGGTCACCCCGCCGGATGATAAGAATCCCACACGAACTGGCGTAGCTAGGGAAAGACACGGTCATGGCGGGAAAAAGCCGTCCCAATTTAATCAAACGGATGCTGCGCGGCACCCTTGCCGCGAAACTTGGCGTACTGGGACCGCCGCTGATCATTATCGCCCTCGGTTTTGCGGTCGCGGGCCGGTTTATCCAGCCTGCCCCGCCGGACACACTGACTATCGCCAGCGGCGGCACATCGGGCGCGTATTATGCCTTTGCCCGGAAATATAAAGAAATTCTCGCGCGCGAAGGCGTCGAACTGAAGATCGAAGTCACCTCAGGCTCGGTCCAGAATCTCGAAC
>CAJQLI010000257.1 GCA_905479125.1 uncultured Alphaproteobacteria bacterium
GTTCTGTTCGGCGGCGACGTAATGACACGATACCGGCACGTTGAACATATACGCGCCGTCTCCCTCGGTGCCGATGACCAGCTTGTCCGGGGCCGCAAGCTGGGCGCCGAGCGCGACCCCCATGCCATGACCAAGCCCCGATGCCGCACCCGCATTCAACATCGTGCCGGGCCGGTCGATATCAACGTACTGCCCCATCAGCGGCGATTCCTTGACCATGATGGTATCCGGGTCACGCAGGTTGTTCAGGCAGTGGGAAATATAGGCCGGTGATATCGGCGACTGGGTCCTTTCCCGCTCCAGCTTGGAACGCCAGGCTTCTTCCAGTTCTGCATGCGCCGCGGTGATCTTGTCACGACGGATGGCGATTTTTTCCTGCGCGCCGCGTGCATGTTCCGCCATCACCGGCAACAGGCTGCGGAAGGCAATATCCGCCGGACAGGTCAGCGAAATATCCGCCGGGAATCCGCGCACCGGTACCATCTGGTACATAGGGTCGGACGCGATGTGAATGACCTTGCAGTCATCCGGCGGCGTCACCTGCGACGGCAACCACGGCACCACCGTATCGAACACGACAATCACATCGGCATCTTCGACATAAGGGTTCGGATTGTATCCGGCATGCATCGGGTGGCGCGGCGGCATTGCGACGTAACGATTGCGATATTCGACCACCGGGATGGCATATGTCTCCGCCAGTTCAACCAGCGGCGCCATCACACCGGGGTTCCGTCCGCCCCAGTTCGTGATCATCACCGGTCGTTCAGCATTTGCCAAAAGCGACGCGACCTCGTCGAGCGCGTTTGGATCCGGATATGGCGGTGATGCCGGTTGAATCCGGTTGGGTGAATCGAACGAGAACTCGTCCATTTCCAGCGCCAGAACTTCGCGCGGCAGCGACAGGTAAACCGGACCCCGCGGCTCGCTCATCGAAATGGAAAGTGCGCGATCAACAATGTCGGCGACCTGTTCGCCATTCCTAAGCTCGTAATCCCATTTGGCGACCTCGCGGGTCATGCCCGCCTGGTCGTACATTTCCTGCGTCCAATGGATATCAAGGCTGCGATGACCTTTGAGCGTGTGCTCGTTGGTTGGCGTGCGCCCGGCGGTGAACAACATCGGAATATAACCGCGTGCAGCGTTCAGGAATCCGTTCATGCCATTCGCGGTGCCGACATTGACGTGCATCATCGTCATCTGCGGTCGCCCGGAGACAAGATAATGGCCGATTGCCATGTGCTGCGCCGTGTTTTCGTGCGGACACGTAATCGGCTCGGGAATCGGCGTCCCCAGCGCCTGCGCCTTTGCCAGTGCTTCGATCAGCGGTGCGAAATCGGTGCCCGCATTCGCAAACAGGTAATCAACGCCCCGGTCCGCGAGGACAGCAAGGTAGGCATCCGCGACCGTACAGTTCTTCAGCGTCTTCTTCGGCATCTCGGCTTCTTTCCCTGTTATATCGCCACTGCGTCACTGAATGGCTGTTTTTATCCAGTGATTGTGGCAGACAGAGAAGCCATCGCCAATCGCCTAGATGACGATTCAGCCCGACTGATTACAGAAAACCCGGCTTAGTCGTCCTCGTCTTTCAGCGTGCGCACTTCGGTATTCATCGTGAGGTCACTGCGGCGGCGCTGGGCGATGATCTCACCGGTCTTGAAGTAGTCACTTTCGACCGCGCGTTTCGCCATCACATCGAATTCCTCTTCCCACTCGCCGAGAGAATACCCGTGCCATGGCACCTGGGGCTTCAGTTCGGGCAGGCCGAGTTCTTCCCAGATTTCCTTGGCGTTCAGCATGAATTCCTTTTTCGGCAGGGAAATCGGCGGGAAATCCTCTTTGAGGGTCGCATCGAAAAGCACCGATGCGTCTTCGCCCCCGGCACGATCACTGCGCGGACCATGACCGGAATCCCGATGCTTCAGGATTTCGACGTCGAGCGCCGGATTGGCACGATAGGCCATCGCCCAGAACACCGCATCTGCGTTATCCGGATCGATATCATCATTTACGGCAATGACATATTTGCCCGCTGCCCGGTGCAGGGAGGCAGCACCATAAAGCGCTCGCCAGATTTCTGTGGACGGCATCCCACGTTCACAGATCACGATGATCAGCTTGCGGATATTCGTCAGCGGCTCGTGCATCGACACCTTGATCACGCCCTTGATGCCAAGGTGGTCGCGCAGATGTTCAGTGAACATCGGCTCATAGGCGACCCGTTTGATGACTGATGATTCCGACGGCGTCACCTGGCTGATGATCGACGTCAGAATGGCGTCTTTCTTCCGCGTGATGCAGGTCACATCCATAAAGGCGTTGTATTCCTGCAGGTTCACATGACCATGGGACTCGCCGAACGGCGCCTCGGGCTCCAGAAATTCGGTACTGATATAGCCCTCGATGACGATTTCAGCTTCCGCCGGGACCATCAGATCGACCGTCTTCGCCTTCACAATATTGATCGGCGATCCGGCAAGCGCACCGGCTACGCGGAACTCATCCGTGTCTTCGGGCAGTTTGATTGCCGAGGTAAACGTGACGGATGGCGGGGCGCCAAGCACCACTGCCGCCGGCATCGGCTGGCCAAGCTTCTTGTATTTTTCCCAATGAATATAAATACCCGGGCGCAATTCCAGCGACGGGTTCATACCCATGCGCTTCTGACCTTTAATCTGGCCACGGTAATTGCCCATGTTCTGGACCCCGGTATCGGGATCCTTGGTGATGTATTGCGACAACGTTGTATAGGGCGCGTTGTCCCAGCCGGGAGTGGAAATCGGCACGGGAATCCCGTCCAGCCCCTGCCCGTCCTTGTCGAGATCTGTGCCCTCCCAGACGATTTCCTGGCATGGTGCTGTCGTCACCTCCACCGGATCAATCGGGTTGGCGGTCGCGTTTTTCCAGGTGGATTCGATTTCGTCGAGCTCACAACCGATGCCCGTACGATAGATATCCCGGCTCGCGGCGAGCACGCCCACCGCAACGGGAATATCAAACTTGCGACCCTTTGAATCGACAACATTGGTGAACAGGAACGCCTTGCGATCCTTTTCCTCGATCCCGCCCCGGAACTGCCAGCGCACCAGCGGGTGCATCTCGGTGTCCTTGTTGATCTCGCGGTCCACCCGCACCAGCAGTCCCCGTTTATCGAGTTCTTCCAGGTGATCATGCAGATCGGGGTAGCTACGTGCAGGATTTTTATCGTCGGTCATTCTAACTTCCTTTTCCCCAATGGGGCGTCCTTCTGCTTCCCTGTGGGAAGACGTTACGCATCCTTGTCTTTGATCTGGGAGGCATCTTCAAGCTTATCCCATGTCAGATCTTCGTCCACCTCGTCCCCGGCGCCCGGATTACCCATATCGAGCGTCCGAACTTCGGTATTGATCGGCACGTCGCCACGGCGACGCTGGGCGATAATCTGACCCGTCGTCCAATACTCGCTTTTAACCGCGCGGCGCGCCATCGCTTCGAGTCCGGTGTTCCATTCGCCAAGATCGTAGCCGAACCACGGCGCTTTCGGTTTGAGCTTCGGAAGGCCCAGTTCCTCCCAGATCTTCTTGGCTTTTTCCATGAATTCGCGCTTCGGCAACGAGACCGGCGGAAAGGTTTCCTTCAGCGTCGCATCGATCAGCACGGCGCTGTCCTCGGAATCAAGCAGTGATCGGGGCCCGTGCCCTTCATGTTTGTGCTTCAGGATTTCAACGTCGTTATGCGGCTTGCAGCGGTAGGACATCGCCCAGAAGACGGCATCCGTATCATCCGGGTCGATATCCTCGTTGACCGCGATGATCCATTTGCCTTCGGCCTGACGCAGTGATGCGACGCCATACATCGCCCGCCAGATTTCCGTGCGGGGAATCTTCCGGTCGACAACGACGATGATCAGCTTGTGCAACGATGTCAGCGGCTCATGCGTCGACACATGTTTGACGCCCTTAATACCCAGATGATCGCGCAGATGTTCGATCTGGCGCGCTTCATAGGCCGGGCGCTTGATCGTGCTGGATTCGGAGGGCGTGACCTGGCTGATCCAGGACGTCATCACGGCTTTTTTGCGCCGGGTAATCGCCGTGATATCGAGATAGGCGTTGTATTCCTGAAGGTTCACATGCCCATGGGATTCGCCGAATGGCGCTTCCGGTTCGAGCAATTCGGTTGAGACAAAGCCCTCGATAACGATTTCCGATTCCGCCGGCACCATCAGGTCGACCGTTTTGCACCTGGTCACGTTCAGCGCAGCGCCAGCAAGACCACCCGATACGGCCAGTTCATCAAGCGATTCCGGCACCTTCTGTACAGATGTGAACGACACCACCGGCGGCGCACCGATAACCACGGCAACCGGCATCGGCTTGCCGAGCTTTTTCCATTCGAGCCAATGCATGTAGCCACCGGTCCGCAGCTCGACCGACGGGTTCATGCCAAGCCGCGTCGGTGCTTTCACCATACCGCGGTAATTGCCGGAATTCTGAATGCCGGTATGAGGATCCTTGGTGATAAAATGCGACGAGGAAAAATACGGCGCGTTGTCCCAGCCCGGCGACGAGATCGGCACCGGAATGGCATCCAGCCCGTTGCCGTTTAACAACTCGTCCCCTTCGAATACCACGTCATGGCACGGCGCATCTGCGCTTTCGACCACGTTCGGTTCAATCGGATTGTTGATCGCATTGATCCATGTGTTCTTAAGGTCCTT
>CAJQLI010000258.1 GCA_905479125.1 uncultured Alphaproteobacteria bacterium
AACTCGGCCCGTCACCGGGCTGCATTACAACTGCGTGTCCGCGGAATTCTTCTGTGCCGGTCATGCTCTTGCTCCCAACGTGTCAGTTCAATACGCCATTGTACGATGATCCGGGCAAATGCCAAAGCAATCGGCGAGAGACCATGGCAAACGCCGCAAAAAAGGAGCGCGCGTTAAGGAGACACGCCCTCCAATTCCGCTAGCGGCCAGCGCGGGCGAGGGGCAAAATCCAGATCATTTGTCAGGCCGAGCCGCAGCCGTTCGACCCCGGCCCAGGCGATCATCGCGCCATTATCGGTACAAAGGGCGGGCGGCGGCACCACGCAGCGGAAACCGACCAGCGCGCATAATCCCGTCAGTTTTTCGCGGAGCGCCGTGTTGGCAGCGACGCCGCCGGCAATCACCAGGGTCTTGCCGTCCGGGTGTTTTTCATCGAATTCGGCAATCGCATGGGCGCACCGGTCCGCCAATACATCGGCGACGGCGGCCTGAAACGACGCGGCGATATCGGCAGCATCCGAGGCAGACAGGCTCTCGCCGGGCAGATCGAGGATAGCCTTGCGCACCGACGTCTTGAGGCCGGAAAACGACATATCGCACCCGGCACGCCCCTTCATCGGACGCGGAAAGGCAAATCTTTTTGCATCGCCTGTGCGGGCAGCCGCTTCCACCGCCGGGCCGCCCGGGAACCCGAGGCCCATCATCTTTGCGCATTTATCGAAAGCTTCGCCGACCGCATCGTCGACCGTGCCACCCATCAGCGTATACCGGCCCGGCGCGGTGACGGTCAGAAACTGGCAATGACCGCCGGAAACCAGCAGCAACAGATAAGGAAACGCGACATCATCTGTGAGCCGCGCCGTCAGCGCATGACCTTCCAGGTGATTTACCGCAACGAATGGCAGATTCCGGGTCGCCGCCATTGCCTTGGCCGTCACCGCACCGACAATGACACCCCCGATCAGGCCGGGGCCCGAGGTCGCGGCAATCCCATCAAGATCGGCGACGGTCATATCCGCCTCCGCTAACGTTCGCCGGATTACGTCTTCCAGAATATCCAGATGTGCGCGGGCCGCAATTTCAGGCACCACGCCGCCAAAAGCCTTGTGTTCATCAAGCTGGGAATAGATAACATTCCCCATAATACGGCGGTCGTCGGTAACGATTGCCGCCGCCGTTTCATCACAGCTTGTCTCAATTCCCAAGACGATCATAGATATGAACACATATATCAGTTTCCCAGGATCGCGACCCTACTCCAGAGCGTCCGAAAGTTCCACGACAGCGGCAATGCCTGCCGGGGAAACTTCAGGCAGAGACCTGCGTAAATTCTGCGGTGACTCGGCCTGTATTGAGGTACGGTCGTACAGATGACAGTTCCTATAGTGCGTATCGGTACCCGTGGCAGCCCGCTTGCCCTCTGGCAGGCCAATGAAGTGCGCCGCCGGCTTGGCAAAGCCCATCCGGAACTCGCCGTGGACGGTGCCGTGCATATCGAAATCATCCGAACATCCGGAGACCGCATGCAGCAGGGCCCGCTGTCGGATATCGGCGGAAAAGGCCTTTTCACAAAGGAAATCGAAGAAGCAATGCTGGACGATGCGATTGATATCGCCGTCCATTCCATGAAAGACGTGCCGACCTGGTTCCCGGACGGGCTGGTCATCGACTGCCTTCTGCCCCGCGCCGATTTCCGCGATGCGCTTATTGCGCCGGGATTCAATACGATCGCCGATCTGCCCGCAGGCATCACTGTCGGCACGGCCTCGCTCCGGCGTAAGGCCATGCTGCTGCACCGGCGGCCGGACCTGAAAGTTGTCCCGTTGCGCGGGAATGTTGATACACGGCTCGGCAAGGTCTCGGCGGGCGAAGTAGATGCAACGTTTCTCGCGCTCGCCGGTCTGAACCGCCTGGGGAGAGACGATGTGGGCGCGCATCCCGTCGCACCCGAAGAAATGTTGCCCGCCGTCTGCCAGGGCGTCGTCGGCATTGAACGGCGCGAGAACGACAATCGCATCGCGGAACTCCTCGCCCCTCTGAATGATTCTGAAGCGGCGCTCACCTCGGCGGCCGAACGTACGCTCCTCGCCGGGCTGGACGGATCATGCCGCACCCCGATCGCCGCGCTGGCCCAGGTGGACGGGAACGATATGTATTTTCGCGCTGCGATCGTGCGCCCCGACGGCAGTGAACTGATCGAAACCGAGCGGCGCGGCGCGGTGGCCGATGCCGCCCGGATGGGTGAAGACGCCGCGAATGAACTTCGCGGCAAGGCAGGTCCCGGATTTTTTATCGAAACAGATATCGACAACGTCGATGACTGAGCGCCGGCGCAAGCGCGCTCTGATCACGCGCCCGCAGGAAGATTCGGCAGACGCCGCCATTGCCCTTGCGCGGCGCGGCATCACCCCGATTCTAGCGCCGATGATGCGGATCGAATACACGACCGCGGACATCGAAAGCGAAGTCGCGCTGGCGCAGGCAATTTTATTTACCAGCCGCAATGGCGTCCGCGCGTTTTCCCGACTTGCCACCTGCCGCGACATCCTGGTGCTGGCCGTCGGCGATTCGACCGCAGCGCTTGCCCGTGACCTCGGATTTGTAAATGTCGAAAGCGCACAGGGTGACAGTGCGGACCTTGGCCGGCTGACCATCAAGCGGCTGAAACCGACGGACGGGCTTTTGTTCTATGCCGCAGGCGCGACCGTTGCCGGCGACCTTACCCAGGCCCTCAACAAGGCCGGTTTCAAAACCGTGCGGCGCGCGTTGTACGAAGCAAAAGCTATAGATGACCTGGACGACGAAACAGCAACGGCGCTCCGCGATCGCACGCTCGACTACGTGCTCTTCTTTTCGCCGAGAACGGGACGCATATTCGCCGAGCTTGCCGAAAAAGCAGGTCTTGCGAAGACCTGCGACAGCCTGACCGCAATTTGCCTGTCGGATGCCGTCGCATCTGAAATAGCCGGCATCGAATGGCGGAATGTGCTTGTCGCTCAACAGCCGACAACGACGGCCCTGCTGGCGGCAATCGCAAAACTGGATGACAGCAGCACGCCGCCACCGGCCCGAACCCTGCCCACGACCAGTACGAGCGCCCCAAAACCCGTGCAGTCTCCCTGGGAGAGCACGCCAAAGCCCCAGACGAAACCCGAGACGAAACCCGGGGCAACGTCCAACCGTCCTGGCCCGCCTGAAGCCCTGACCGGAAAGGCCGCAGGAGAACCTCCAGAGAAATCCCCGGCGAATTCCCAGGCGAAATCCCTCCCGAATTTCCTCGCCGCGCCAGGCGGAAACCCCGCAGAAGACGATCACAAAAATAACGGGGCGCAGCAGACGGAAACGGTTCCGGAAACCAGCGCGGCGCCGGATACGAATGAACGTCCGGCCCCGGTTGAACAAATCGCCACACCGGACGAAGATGGTCTGAAGCCGCAAGAGGGCGCTATGACTGAAACCAAACCGTCCAGGCCACCATCCGACGAACCGCCCGTATCCTCTGATGAAGCGGAAACTGAATCGGCGGAAACTGAAACCGCAGAGATGCGGGATTCCGCTGCTGCACTTTCGGCTGTCCTCGCAAGCCCACCACCGACGACCGAGTCGGCCGGCAGATCCCGGATCAGCACAATATTGATAACGCTGATTGCAGTAATCATCGTGCTCGGCGCCGGATACGCAACGCTGCCATCGTGGCACGACCGCCTGCCACCGATGGTTCAGAATCAGCTTTCAGGGAAATCCGTCGTTTCAGAATCCCTGCAACAGGAAAACCAAATCCTTGCGGCGCGCCTCGCCGAACTGACCGCAAAGCTGGAGGCCAAAGAAAACGAACTCGGGGCTACCGCCAGCCGGGTGTCAGAAATTGAAAAGCAGGCAGGTGATCTGAATGACCGCCTCGCCGCCCGTGAAAAAGCGTTGAGCGACCTGCGCGCTGCCAACGTGACGGGAGAAACAGCCGTCACGGAGAACGCGGCGCTTAAAACACGCATTGCCGCGCTCACCGACTCGCTTGCCGCCGAAAAGGCAGCCCGGACAGCAGCGGAAGCCGAAACACAAAAGGCCGCTGCCCTCGCCGAAGAACGTGCAGGCGCCGCCGGGAAACTCAGCGCAACACTCGACACTGCAACGGGCCGGATCGCCGGGTTGGAGAAAAACCTGGAAACGGCGCGCAAGGCCGCCGTGCTCGCCGGGAAGACCGACACCATTGCGATAGCGGCGCGGAAACTGCGCGACGCGCTTCACGGCGCCAGCCCGTTCGCGACCGAACTCGCAGCCCTGAAAGATATTGCAGGAGAAGCCCCGGCTGTCGCCGCCGCCCTTGGCACGGTTGAGCCACTGGCATCGAGCGGCATTACAACACGCAGGGACCTGTTCGCGCGCCTGCCGACGGTGGTCGCAGCGGCCATCACCGCAGATCGCCAGCCCAAGAATGACGGCTGGGTCGACAGAACAATGGCCAAACTGACAGGCTTCATAACCATACGCCGGATTGACGGCAAAGGGTCCGACACGGACGCCATCCTCGCCCGCGCGGAAATGGCGGCGCGCAACGGAGATCTGTCCGGTGCCATCACTGAAATGTCGTCGCTGACCGGGGCCGCAGCGGATGCTTCCGCTGCCTGGATCAGCACCGCCCGGAACCGGCTTGCCGCAGAACGTGCCCGCACCGCTCTGGATAAAATCGCGCTGAGCGGCATCACAGCGGGAGACCCGTCATGATCCGGTTTACGATGACGATCATCGTTGCGCTGGCTGTCGTCGTTGCCGCCGCGATCTGGTTCAGCGACCGGCCGGGCAACGTGTCGATCGAATGGCAGGGCTGGCTGATCGAAATGTCCGTCGGCCGG